>SBAY01000036.1 GCA_005239945.1 Nitrospira sp. | reverse complement strand
TACAAATATTTTTTTAAAAAATTTTTGGAGGAATAAAAGATTGAATTATTTCAGGAAGTTTTTGTGCGAAGATTTTTTACTCTTCAGGATTGTTAAAAATTTTTAAAGCAGGTGTCGTAGTCCTATTCGTAACCTCCTATATCTTACGGTCAAAGAATGGGTTTTTCCCTGTGGCACTTAATGGTATGCCGTAGGCTATCTTTACCTCTTCACCTAATAATTTTAATTTGACAGCGGTAAAACCAACGGTGTACATTATTCGATTATCTACCCGATGATTAGCAGCTACAGATACCGCAGAACCAACAGCTATCCCTAAATCACCAGGATTAAAAATACACAGACCACCTTTTTCTACACATTGCACACAATCCTTAAAGCCACATAGACCACATAGTCTTAAATTGATTGGGCTAAGTTTAGTTCCAATCAGGACTAAGATTGGGCATTTTTCAACCGCCTCTGCATCACGGGCAAAGGTTTCATTGTTAAAATCCGCGGCAATCTCGCGCATGGTATCTACTAATTTTTGCTTATCCTGTTTATCTACCAGGGCGGTGACAATATTATCAATCCCTTTTGCCTTTGGAGCAGTTCTTGCCGCCGTACACATTAATGTAGCCGTAACTCTTATCCCATAATTTTCTGATTCTTGACTGGTAACAATGGACATTTTTTCATCCCCCCCTTTTATTAATTAATTTTCGATTTTCGATTTTGGATTTTGGATTTCTTCAATCGAAAATCCAAAATTGTAATCGTAATCTGATAACTGATGGCTTACCAACCGGTAACTGAGGCATTACTATCTAACCTCATCGCTACAAAGAGAAAAACCTTCCTAAAAATTTCCCAAAACCCCTTCTATCCACTTCCGATTTCTTTTATATTCTTTCATTTTATTTTTGACAATACCTTTATCAATTAATTTTGGATTTTCGATTTTGGATTTCTTCAATCGAAAATCGAAAATCCAAAATCCAAAATCATTCCATCTCCTCAACCCGAATAACCAGACTTTTATCCTTGATTGTCTCTAACTTATCAATCTTTTTAAGGGCATTTTTCAGGTTACCTTCCTTTGCCTCATGTGTAAGCATGATGATGGGAACAACCTCTCTTCCTTCTCCCCGTTCTTTTTGGATGACTGAGGCAATACTGATATCATATTCCCCTAAAATTCCTGATATAGCCGCTAACACCCCGGGTTTGTCAAGTGCACAAAATCGTATATAATATTTTGACCACACCTCTTCCATAGCCTTTATTTTTAATCTTTGTGCCGGAAAATGATAATCTTCTTTATTGTTTAATTCCTGAATCAAGTTTATAAGATCACTTATAATGGCTGAGGAAGTAGGTAATTTACCCGCACCCTGACCATAAAAAATGAGTGGTCCAGTCAAATCCCCTACCAGGGAGATGGCATTATATACCCCTTTTATCCCTGATAACAGGTGAGTTTTCGGAATCATCGTTGGATGAACCCTTACCTCGAGTTCATCATTGACTATCTTTGCCATCCCTAATAGTTTAATGATGTAACCTAATTCATGGGCATATAAAATATCCTTTTTGGTAATGTTTGTAATTCCCTCGGTATAGATATTATTAGTTATACATTGATTAAAGGCGAGTGAGCTAAGTATAGCTAATTTATGCGAGGTATCTATTCCTTCTATGTCTAAGGTAGGGTCTGTTTCAGCATAGCCTGATTTTTTTGCCTCTTTTAATGCCTGATTGAATTCTTTATCCTCTTCTTGCATCTTTGTCAGGATGAAATTACAGGTTCCGTTGATAATGCCAAATATCGAGGTGATTCTATTAGCGATTAAACCTTTGCGAATAGAGGAGATGATAGGTATGCCGCCACCGACAGATGCCTCAAAATATATCCGTGTCCCACAGTCTTGAGCGGTTAGAAATATTTCCTCCCAATATTTAGCCAAAAGTGCCTTGTTAGCGGTGATGACATTCTTTCCTTGTCTTAGGGCAGTTAAAACAAAGGTTCGGGCAGGTTCATAACCACCAACTAACTCAATGACGACATTGATTTCTTCATCTTTTAGAATATCATCAGGATTTGTGCTTAAGATTGATGGGTTCACCTCTACCTCTCTTGGGGTAGTAATATCCCTATCAACGATTTTTTTTAGAATTAGTTTTAGTCCCAGGTCTTCTTCAAAGAATTTTGCCTTTTCCTGAAGCACTTTAACTACGCCGCTGCCAATAGTTCCAAAGCCAATTAGACCGATATTTATTTGTTGATTTTTCATTATCTTTTTACCTCATGAATTTAAGTAATCCTTCAAAAACTTCCTCATTTCTTTTATAAACTCCCTGGCTTCCTTAATTCGTAACAATGATTCTTCCTTTGTATAAATAACGGTTGTTTTATACTCTCCGTCTTCTCGAGCCTTTCTTAATCTACCAAACAATTTACTAAATCGTTTATCAAATATTCCCTCTTTGACAAAATTAAGTGCAAATTTATGAATAATACCGTTATGACTGAATACTTCGATGTTTTGAGTCAATAATACTGCTTTTGCGGCGTGTAGGACGGCATAATACGCAGAGGAAACCGAGCTGTTATATAATCTTTCCTTTAATGATAATTCAGACGATGTAATACATTCATCAGATTTCTGAAGTTCGAGTTCTATTAATTCTTTTAAGATTGTTTTCTCCATACATCCATTCCTTCTTTCTCAATATTTTTTATATAAGCGATTCCTAACCTCTTCATATTCTCATACTCTTGTTTATTTACTACTGATGGAGAGATTAAAACTTCATACTTGAGAAGCAAATCAGAGGAGATATCTACCATTTTATCTCTAAGTTTCCAATCCCCTTTATCAACTAAGACGAAGATATCGATATCCGATTCTGGGTGATAATCTCCTCGTCTTTTAGAACCATATAGTTTAATCATCTCAATATTGTCTGAAAAGGTTTTAATCAGAAGATTTTTGAAATCTTCAATAGCTAAAATTTCGTTTTTTTTAAGTCCTTTTACTATCATCAGGGCTCCTCAAAACTGGGTAATTTTTTTAATTTCCAGATACCTCTTTTTAATCTCTTCTTTGGTTAGAGTCATTAATCTATTGACGCTAAAATCCTCTACGGTAAAAGATGCTATGGTAGTTCCACAAATAATGGCTTTTTTCATCTCAGAATCATCTAATTTATCATGTGCGGCTAAATACCCAAGAAATCCACCGGCAAATGAATCTCCTGCACCAGTTGGGTCAAAAAGGGTTTCTAAGGGATAGGCAGGGGCCGCGAAAAACCTTGATTTGGAAATCATCAATGAGCCATGCTCCCCTTTTTTAATGATAACCCGTTTAGGTCCTAAAGAGAGGATTTTTTTAGCCGCATTGATTAAATTAGGCTCTTTGGTTAATTGTCTTGCCTCTCCATCATTTAATATGGCTATATCAATTCTCTTGAGTACCTCTAAAAGGGCTTCCTTTTTTCGTTCAATCCAGAAGTTCATCGTATCGGCTACAACCAATTTGGGTGATTTTAACTGCTCTAAGACATTTAATTGTAGTTCTGGGTCAATATTAGCCAGAAAGATAAATTCAGTGTCCTGATATTGGGGGGGGATTTCAGGGGAAAATTCCTCCAGGACATTTAATTGAGTCTCCAGGGTAATAGCCGCATTCAAATCATCATACTGATACTCTCCTTTCCAACGGAATGTTTTTCCTTCTATTTGTTGTAATCCGTCTAAGTCTATACCTCTTTCTTTCAAGAATAACACATATTCATTAGGGAAATCTGCTCCAACTACCCCAACTAATTTTACTTTAGTAAAGATATTTGCGGCTAAGGAAAAGTATGTTGCCGAACCCCCTAATGCCTCTGTTACCTTGCCAAAAGGTGTTTTTACTGAATCTAAGGCAACAGTTCCTACTACCAAAATGCTCATGTGACCTCCTTGGATAATTAAAAATTATGAATTAAAAATTTAGCCTTCTGCAAAATGAAAAAATTTAAGCAAATATCCGAGGTTGAAATCAAAATGTAAAAAGGGTTCAAGGAGTTAAGGGGTCGAGGGGTCAAGGGAAAATAAAGGATTTCTTTCTTGAATTCTCTTACCCTTACCCCCTTGAATCCTCGACCCCTTGAACCCTTTTCCCATTTTGCAGAAGTCTAAATTAAAAATTAGGAAAGGGGAAAATATATGAATTAAAAATCATAAATTCTTTTCTTCTCTTTCCTTAATTTTTAATTTTTAACTTTTAATTTTTAATTTTTAGAGGAGTCAAGTGAAACTAAGGATTTATCACCTGAAGTTTTTGATTCCTTGAATCCTTTATCCCCTCATCTCAATTATGAAC
>SBAY01000284.1 GCA_005239945.1 Nitrospira sp. | reverse complement strand
TGTCGGAAAGCCGTGTGCGGGAAAACCGCACGCACGGTTTGATGAGGGGAACAGATGAAACAGGATATATCTGGGAAGTCTGTTTCTACTCTACTGGTTAATTTTTGACATTACCAGGCAGGGAAAAAGTATGACCAAGATGTATGAGGAATTGATAATTTCAGGATTTGGCGGGCAAGGAATTGTTCTTGCCGGGTCACTATTGGCTCAAGCGGCAATAGTAGAAGATATGGAGGTAACTGGTCTGCCAAGTTATAGTGCTGAGGTGCGCGGTGGGGCATCTGCATATTCATTGATTATTTCTACAGAAGAGATTACTGCACCTATTGCTATCGAATTGACTGCATTAATCGCTATGGCCCCAGTTTCTTTAGTTAGGTACGAATCCTTAATTAGAACCGGCGGACTATTACTTGTCAATTCCTCCTTGATCTCTGACAAACCCGTTCGTCAGGATGTGGAGATAATAAACATTGCCGCTACACAAATTGCCAATACCCTCGGCGATATTCGTGTCGCTAACATGGTTATTTTAGGCGCTTATGTAACTAAAACTAAGATAGTTACTATAAATAGTTTATTTAGAGCACTTGAGTATCTTAAAAAAGATACTGCCCTTAATAAAAAGGCACTTGAGGAAGGGGCAAAGTTATACTTGAATAAATCAGGGCTGTAAAAATTCAACAGATTAAAAATAAATGATTTTTTACTTTTTGAGGCATTCCAAATTTACCCAGAAAGAATGAAAGCAAATGACAGAGATAAATTCTTCTTATTTAATTATTACCCCGGCTAATAAATTAAAAGGGACTATTACTGTGCCTGGAGATAAATCTATTTCCCATCGGGCGGTAATGATTGGGGCTTTAGCAGAAGGGAAAACCGAAGTAGAGGGATTTTTAGAAGGTGAGGACTGCCTGAATACAGTTAAGGCATTCCAATCAATGGGTATAAAAATAGACCGGGTTGATAATAATTTAGTTATTTATGGGCAAGGGTTACGAGGACTACAAAAACCAGCGGATGTAATTGATGTGGGCAATTCAGGTACGACAATGAGATTACTCTTAGGAATATTAGCCGCTCAGAGGTTTGATAGTTGTCTTACTGGTGATGAATCTATACAAAGGCGACCGATGCGACGGGTAATTGAGCCGTTGTCACAAATGGGTGCAAAAATTCTGGCAAAGGATGGTAATTTTGCCCCGTTACAAATATTTGGCAATCCTAATCTTGTCCCAATCCGTTATCTTTTACCAGTTGCCTCTGCCCAGGTAAAATCGGCAATCCTGTTAGCCGGACTTTTTGCCTCCGGGGTAACCTCAGTTATGGAGCCGTTACCTACACGAGACCATACTGAACGGATGCTGAATTACTTTGGCGCTCAAATTATAAAGGACGATTTAGGTATTTCTGTTGTTGGTGATGTTAACGAAACAGGTTGTAACAAAATAAGATTTCTATTGCGGGGTAATAAAAAAATCAAGGTGCCTGGGGATATTTCCTCAGCCGCATTTTTTATAGTCGCCGCTTGCCTGGTGGAAGACGCAGAAATTACCATTTTAAATGTTGGAGTCAATCCCACTCGCTGTGGAATACTTGATGTTTTAGAAAAAATGGGTGCTGACATTATCCTTGAAAATCAAAAAATGGCTTGTGGTGAACCTACGGCGGATATT
The DNA here is from genome assembly GCA_005239945.1 of Nitrospira sp. Taxonomy (GTDB): domain Bacteria; phylum UBA9089; class CG2-30-40-21; order CG2-30-40-21; family SBAY01; genus SBAY01. The sequence continues at coordinate 1,749 of SBAY01000284.1, read as the reverse complement.
GTGGTTAAATCAAGCAAGTTGAAAGGTATCTCCATAAGTGGGTCTATGATTCCGCGACTAATCGATGAAATCCCCATTATTGCCGTAGCCGCCAGTCTGGCTGAAGGGAGAACTGAAATTCGGGAGGCAAAAGAACTACGGGTGAAGGAAACAGACCGCATAAAATCTATGTCCACGGAGTTAAATAAAATGGGCGCCAGGGTGATGGAGATAGAAGATGGGTTGATAATTGATGGGGTGAAATATCTGGTCGGTGCAGAGGTAGAATCCTATGGAGATCATCGCACGGCTATGTCCTTAGCCATTGCAGGTTTGGTAGCCAGAGGTGAAACTAAAATCAATAATGTTGCCTGTATCCAGACCTCATTCCCGGAATTCACCAAAACGCTAAAAGATACTTGTTTATGAGGTAATCGATAGGTTTTGGTGTAACCGTTCAGGTTGTTTAGGCTATAGGCTGTAGACTGTTAGCTATTGAGTATTGATGACCCAAAATCTTCTCGTTTTTCCATGTTTTTGAGTCGCAATCAAAACCGTGGTTATCAAATTCCTTAAGTTTCATATCATCTCACATACCTCCGCCCTGCAGCCTGAATGCCTGCAGTCTATCTACCTGAACGGTTAAGTTTTGGTAGGCATTAGCCTGTTTTCCAGATTCTTTGTCTTACTACTTCAAACATCAACACTGACCCGGCCACGGCTGCATTCAAGGATTCGGTTTTGCCTAACATAGGAATACTTACCTTTGCGTGGACTAATTTTCTCGCAAATTCCGTTGCACCTTTGGCCTCTCCACCAACAACTAATACCAGCGGTTTGCAGAAATCGGTCTGCCAGCAAGGAATACCGTTCATGTCAGCTAAATAGACGGAGAGATTCAACGAACAGATGAGTCGATGAATTTCGGTCCAGGATAGTGATTGAATAGGTAAACGGAAGTGCGCACCCATTCCAGCTCTGACAACCTTTGGGGCAAAGGCATCCGTTGTTTCGGGCGGCAACAGCACCGTCTGAACCCCGGCCGCGGCGGCAGTGCGTAACAATGTTCCCAGATTCCCAGGGTCACGGATGGAGTCAAGGATAAGAAGGAAATTAGGGAAGTCGGGAATCGGAAGTTGGAAGTTATTCAGGACAGCCAAAATCCCTGGCGAGGTTTCGGTCTCACTGGTGGATTGAAGAATCCTCGGAGCAACCTCTGTAACCTCTACCCCTTGCTCGAGCAACTTCTCAACTAATTTCTTTCCCCGATTATTTAACTCTGAAGAAACCAGCACAAACCGAAATAGAAGGTTTACCTTGTTAAGGTAAGCCGATGCCTCTTCTACCAACCGTACGCCTTCGGCGACGAACGCCCCCGCATCACAGCGGTTCCTGGAACGACCGAGGAGTGAACGAACGAGTTTGATTTTTGGGTTCTGATTAGAAGTAATCATCATACATTCTCTGTAATGAAGATTATACCTTATAAAAACCACTCAAGTCAAGGAAATTTTTTAACCACGAATTCATCTCAAAGGTGCGTTTAAGGAGCGTTCCATCCATAGCCACAAGTAGGAATCTTTTTTATCTCTCCTTCAGCTACTTGTGTAAGATAATCAATAGGGTACCAGTCTTCATAATATAAATCTCTTCTTCCAAATATTTTCAGAAAATAGAATTTCTATTTGAGGGCTAAAAAATACCTTCCTTGCCTATCAGCAGATGGGTAAAGCAGAAAAAAAAGTCCTTTTTGCCCTCAAAATTACTCCA
>SBAY01000381.1 GCA_005239945.1 Nitrospira sp. | reverse complement strand
TTTCCTAATTTCTACTTTCCAATTTCTAATTTCAATGTTGTGTGAACGGCTATAGTTCAGTAATTATGATCCATCAATTGAGGTGTGACAGAGCACTAGTAATCGGTTGGCGGTTATCGGTAACCAGTAATCGATAATCGGTGCACTGATTACCTGACTACCACAATTACCTTGCACTTCATTTGGGTAAATAGTTACTAAAAAGTTATCTGTTCATTGCGGGCAGGAAAAGAATATCAGGAGGTATTTTATGGTAACTGCAACAATTAGTAAAAACCTTATCTCACAACTTGATAAACTTCCTTATGACCTTCAACTTTATGTTCTTGATTTTGCTAAGGCTTTAACTCCCAAGGGGGTAGAAGGAAAAAATCTCTTGCGATTCTCAGGGATTATTAATCCTGATGATTTATGTCTAATGTCTGATGCTATTGAAAATAACTGTGAAAAGGTAAATATCAATGAATGGTAGATTTTTACTTGATACAAATATAATTATTGGCCTTTTTGCTGAGGATTCAACCATTTATAGTCGTTTATCTTATGCTATCGAGGTATTCATACCATGCATTAGTATCGGAGAACTATATTTTGGAGCTTATAGATCAACTAAAATTCAAGAAAATCTTACTCGTATAAACGAATTTGTTCGTAACAATACTATACTTTCCTGCAACACGGATACAGCCAAAAAATATGGTGATATTAAAAATCGTTTAAAAGAAAAAGGGCAACCTGTTCCTGAAAATGATATATGGGTTGCGGCGATAGCTCAACAATATGATTTAGCATTAGCTACAAGAGATAACCATTTTCTTATAATGGAAGATTTAAGAGTTGAAATATGGTAAGTCTCCTGCTGACAATGGCAAATAACATGATGTAAAAGACCTTGTTTCACTTCTATAAAAAGGAGAATTCATTAATAAATGTCCAAGCGTGATTTATTATCGGTAACTGATTTGGATGTATCGGATATCTGGTGGATTTTTGAGTTGACTGACTCTATCTTAAGCAAAGAGCAGACAGGCGAGGTGTATCTCCCCTTAGCTAAAAAATCTGTTGGTCTAATCTTCCAAAAACCATCCACCAGAACACGAATTTCCTTTGAGGTCGGAATACAACAATTGGGTGGGCATTCAGTATTTTTACGACAGGATGAAATTCAATTTGGTCAAAGGGAATCTATTGAAGATATTGCCCGCACACTCTCACAATATCTCGACCTACTCATTGCCAGAACTTATGCTCACCAAGACATTGAGTTATTGGCTAAATTTGCCCGGGTACCTGTAATTAATGCCCTGTCCGACCTTTTTCATCCTGCCCAGGTGTTATCTGATGTCTATACTATCTGGAAGAAAAAGGGAAAGGTGAAAGGGATAAATCTAACCTATATTGGTGATGGAGGCAATAATATCTCCCATAGCCTGCTTTTAATCTCGACCATGATGGGAATAAACATGACCATTGCCACCCCGAAAGAATATATGCCGGCAGAGAAAATAGTTTCAATGGCAGAAAAAATCTCTTCTCATACAGAAAGCCAAATAAAAATTACCCATAACCCCCTTAAATCAGCCTCTAAGGCCGATATAATTTACACGGATGTCTGGACAAGCATGGGACAGGAAGAGGAAAAGCGGGTCAGGGAAAAGATTTTTGCCCCTTACCAGGTTAATACAGAGCTACTTAACACAGCCAAAAATGATTGTTTGGTCATGCACTGCCTACCTGCCCATCGAGGACAGGAAATTACCGCTGAGGTTTTGGATGGTAACCATTCTATCGTCTTTGAACAGGCAAGAAATAAACTGCTGGTGCAAAAAGGGATTTTGGTCTTCTTGAATCAGTCCTGACAGATAAAGATGTAATCCCCGTCCACTGAGCGATTACTTAAAGATGGAGAGATAAAATGGACATACTTAAATCTTGGAAAAACAGGGAAAAGATTAAAAAGGTGTTTGCTCGAACTGACATTAGCCTGGCCAATGAAGAACTCAAACAGAAGGTAGAAGGGATTGTCAAGGAAATTCGGGAATCAGGCGATACCGCCTTATTAAAATATACCGAACTGTTTGACGGGGTAAAACTATCGAATTTAAAGGTTAAGCCTGCGAAAATTGAAAAGGTTTATAACCTGGTTGCTCCGGAATTCTTGCGTAGTCTTGAATTAGCCGCTAAAAATATCACCGATTTCCACAAATATCAACCCTTTGTTTCCTGGACAAAGAAATATGAAGATGGGGTAATTTTAGGACAACGCTATCAACCCATAGAATCAGTTGGAATTTATGTGCCCGGCGGAAGGGCACCCTATATCTCTACGGTGTTAATGACGGCTATCCCGGCTAAGGTTGCCGGGGTAAAAAAGGTCATCCTTTGCACACCGCCATCTAAGGAAGGAATTAGTCCTTATATTTTAGCCGCGGCTAAGCTGGCTGAGGTAGATGAAATCTATCAGGTCGGTGGCGCCCAGGCTATCGCCGCTTTAGCCTTTGGCACCACCACTATCCCAAAGGTAGATAAGATTGTAGGCCCGGGAAATATCTATGTTACCCTGGCTAAAAGGGCGGTCTACGGCTATGTCTCGCTGGATATGGTGGCAGGGCCTACAGAAATAGCGGTCATAGCCGATGATTCAGGCAATCCACAATTCATTGCGGCTGACCTGCTTTCCCAGGCTGAACATGACCCACTTTCTACCACCATTCTTATTACCACCTCAGAGGATTTGGCTCTCAAGGTATCAAAGGCAGTGGAGACACAAGCCAAACTCCTTTTGCGGCAGGAGATTATCCAGCAATCACTAACCAATTCGGCGATTATTCTTACCAAAACAATTGCTGAGGCGATTGAATTAGCCAATGAATTTGCCCCAGAACATCTTGAGTTGCAGGTAGAAAATCCATGGGAGGTAGTGGATAAAATCAGGCATGCCGGGGCTATATTTTTAGGAGCGTGGTCAACTGAATCCGTAGGCGATTATTTTGCCGGACCAAGTCATGTCCTGCCTACCTGTAAATCCGCCAGATTCTTTTCACCCCTTGGAATAGAAGACTTCTTGAAACGCTCAAGCATCATTTCCTACACTAAGCAAGCACTAAATAAGTATGGCCAGGAAATTATTAACATAGCCAATCTGGAGGGTTTTGATGCCCACGCAATGGCAGTAAAAATAAGAAGGGAGAGCCTATAAGTCTTACATGTCCTATAAGACCTATAAAAAACTATGATGTACTATACAAAAGAGATTGAAACCATATTTAAGGAATTTAGCACCTCCGAAAATGGGCTATCCTCCCAGGAGGCTAATGCCCGCTTAACAAAATACGGCAAAAACCTCCTTAAAGAAACTAAAAAGATAAGTCCGATAGCCATCTTTATTAACCAATTCAAAGGCTTTATTATCGGCATATTGCTCGCCGCCATGGTCATCTCGCTCTTCATCCAGGAATATCTTGATGCCGAGGTAATTGCCGTTATTTTGCTCTTGAATGCAGTCCTGGGTTTTATCCAGGAATATCGGGCAGAGCGAAGTATCGAGGCACTGAAAAAACTTGTCTCGCTAAAGGCAAAGGTTATTCGAGATAACAGGGTGCAGGAGATACCTGCCGCAGAGGTTGTCCCTGGTGATATTTTAGTTTTAGAAGAAGGAGACAAACTCCCGGCAGACGCCCGGCTGATTGTTTCCATAAACCTTGAGACGCAAGAGGCCTCCTTAACCGGAGAGTCCACCCCTGTCGAGAAAAATATCGATTTATTAGAAGAACACTTACCTGTTGCCGACCAGAAAAATATGGTTTTTTCATCTACCATCATTACCCGGGGCCGTGGCCGGGCGGTAGTGGTCGAAACAGGCATGGGCACAGAAATAGGTAAGATTGCCGAAATGATTCAGGAGGCAGAAAAAGAGCTTACCCCGTTACAATTAAGCCTGAAGCAATTAGGGCACCGACTGGGGACATTGACCATAGGAATATGTCTTATTGTCTTTATTACCGGAGCGCTCAGAACAGGCGAATACCTAAAGATGTTCATTGCGGCAATTGCTCTGGCCGTAGCCGCTATTCCCGAGGGATTACCTGCCGTGGTAACGATTTCTTTAGCCCTGGGCGTGGAGAGAATGATCAAGAAAAACGCCTTGCTCAGAAAATTACCCAGCGTGGAAACATTAGGCTGCACAACGGTTATCTGCTCGGATAAAACAGGAACATTGACCTGTAATCAAATGACGGTGGAGCGGATGTTTGTCAATGATGAGATTATAAGTGTAACCAGCTCAGGCTATTTAAAAGGGAGAACTCCTACCTCCCCTGAAAAATTCGAGTTGCTGTTGAAAATAGGTGTCTTGTGCAACGATGCCAACATCGAGGAGGGAAAGGTCATTGGCGACCCCACTGAGGCAAGTTTAATTGTCAATGCGGCCAAGGCCGGGTTAATTAAACAAGAATTGGAAAAGATGTCCCCGCGGGTAGCCGAGATACCATTTGATTCTCAGAGGAAGATGATGACCACTATTCACCAAACAGGTGCTCAACTCGTTGCCTACACCAAAGGTGCACCGGATATTCTCCTTGAACGATGCACCCAAATTTACATCAATGGCAAAATAATGGAGTTGACCGCGAAGGATAAGAAAAAAATCCATCTGGCAAATGAGGGGTTTGCCCAGGATGCCCTGCGGGTATTAGGGTTTGCCTTTAAAGAAACCCAAAACCTAAATCCTACCGAGGAGAATCTTATCTTTGTTGGACTGCAGGCAATGATTGACCCACCGAGAAAAGAGGTCAAAGAAGCAATAAAGAAATGTAAGGCCGCCGGAATAAAGGTAATAATGATAACCGGCGACCATAAACTGACGGCATTGGCCATAGCCACAAAATTAGGCATTATCGGTGATGTTTTAACCGGTAAAGAATTGGATGAGATCGAAGACCTGTATGAGGAAATTGTTGAAAAGGTAAGTATTTATGCCCGGGTTTCTCCAGAACATAAGATGAAGATAATCGAGGCATTAAAAAGAAATGGTCATGTCGTGGCTATGACCGGGGATGGGGTTAATGATGCCCCGGCACTAAAGGATGCAGATATTGGTATTGCTATGGGTATCACCGGCACAGATGTGGCCAAAGAGGCCTCGGATATGATTCTCACGGATGATAATTTTGCCTCAATCGTCAATGCAGTTGAAGAAGGAAGAACTATCGAGGAGAACATCAAAAAATTTGTGACCTATTTATTAAGCTCTAACCTGGGTGAGGTGTTGACCATATTCATCGCCATTATCATTGGTCTGCCGATGCCGTTATTGGCTCTGCAAATTCTCTGGATAAATCTTATGACGGATGGACTACCGGCCCTGGCACTGGGCATAGACCCGCCTGATATTGACTTAATGAGAAGGAAACCAAGAAGGAAAGATGAAAATATCCTCTCCACAAAACGGTTTGTCTGGATGCTTGGTATCGGCTTGATAATGATGATTTCGACCTTAGGAATATTTTACTTTTATAAGCCGGCGGAAAATCTTGATTATGCCAGGACAATTGCCTTTACTACCTTAATGATGATGCAGATGTTCAATGTCATGAATTGCCGAAGCGGCTATACCTCGGTCTTTAGAGGATTTTTCTCCAATCTATGGTTGCTATATGCCATCGTCATCTCCATTGCCTTGCAATTATTAGTCATCTACACCCCGTTAAGGAATATATTCCACACCATACCTATTACCTTAATCGATTGGGGGTATATCTTATTGGTTTCAGCCTCTGTTCTGGTCTTTAGCGAGATACTTAAACTAATTAGAAAATTGTGGTTGACATAATCAGAAAATAATGATAGAATGTTATTATTCCCCCTTTAGACTTCTGCAAAATGAGAAATGTGAGGAAAGATATGCCACAAAGTCACTAAGACACAAAATTCCACAAAAGGAAATTTTAGTGAAATTTAGTGTCTTTGTGGCTTTGTGGCTAAAAAAATGTGTATAAAGAAATAAAGAAGGAGATTTCCAATCCAATGGCTAAAATATTAATTGTTGATGATGAAAGAGACTTAGGTTATATCTTAGGGTCTGTCCTGAAACTTGAAGGACACGAGATTACCTTTGTCGTAGATGGATATAAGGCGATTGAGGAGATAAAAAAGACCCATTATGACCTTATCATGATGGATATTAGATTACCCGGGATAAATGGGGTAGAAACATTTATGCAGATTAAAAAGATTGACCATGATGTAAAGGTGGTGATGATGACCGGGTTTGCGGTAGAGAATTTGATTGAGAAGGCACTTAGGGAAGGGGCGTATGCCTGTATCCATAAACCATTTGATTTACAGAAGGTGATAGAAATAGTCCAAAAGGTCATCAGTGAAGACAAAAAGGTAATCTTGATTGCTAATGGTGATAACCGAACAACGGAAGAGGTAAAGACGGCACTTACTAAAAAAGGTTATCGCGCCTGCACAGCCGCAGATTGCCAGGAGGTAATCCAAAAACTCGAAGAAAAACACTACCATTGTATCTTGCTAAACCTACATCTGCCTGGAATAGATGGACTTGAGATATTAAATAAGGTCAAGAAACTATATCCTGATGTGGTGGTGATACTTATAACCGATTATGATTTGCCTGAGATGGTCAGGGAGGCAAAGCGATTGTCTGCCTATGGGTATATCAAAAAACCAATTGATATCGATGAATTAACCAGGCTTCTTAAGGAGGCGAATCTGTAATATATGAGGAAGTTACCTAAATTTTTAAGTAAGTATTTTTGGGATGTAGAGTTTGAAAAGCTCGATTTACAAAAACGCAGGGTGTATATCCTGAGAAGGATTCTAGAAGATGGTGACCGGCAGGCTGTAGCCTGGATGTGGAAAAATTTCAAGAAATCGGAGATAAAAGATGTTCTGTCTAATTTTCGTGGGCTTTCCCCTAAAAGCGCCAATTTCTGGGCGGTTATATTGAATATCAAAAAGGAGGATGTCCGGTGTTTGAACAAGTCCTTTATAGAAACACAAAGGCAATTCTGGCCCTATTAGAAAAGAGTGAAATTATTCAAAAGGCATATTTAGCGGGGGGGACTGGCCTGGCACTCCAACTTGGACACCGCATATCGTATGATTTAGATTTCTTTACACAAGAAGAATTCTTCGAGGAAATGATTTTACCTGAAATCGAAAAAATATCAAGTTTTCAATTGGAACAGATTGCCCCAAGGACGATTTTAGGTAAATTTGAAGACATCCGATTCAGCCTATTTTACTACCAATATCCACTTCTTTACCCTCTAAAGAAATTTGGGATGATTAATATTGCGGATCTTCCTGATATTGCCGCTATGAAGATTGCGGCTATTGCCTCAAGAGGAACTAAAAGAGACTTTGTTGACCTTTATTTTATTTGCCGGGAGATGGCATCTCTAAAAGAAATTATCCGGCTTTATGATAAAAAATATAAAAATTTAGCTACCACAGAAATACATATTATGAAAAGCCTTGTCTTCTTTGATGATGCTGAAATAGATGAGATGCCAATAATGTTAAAAGAAGTCCAATGGGAAGATGTGAAAAAATACTTTGAGATAGAGGTAAAAAGGCTATCAATTAGGTAATGCCTCAGTTACCGGTTGATAAGCCATCAGTTATCAGATTACGATTACAATTTTGGATTTTGGATTTTCGATTTTGGATTGAGAAATCTTAATATCCTTAATCCAAAATCGAAAATCCAAAATTTCATCTGATATTAACTGATAACTGGTATAATACCTTTATTCTCTGAGGCATTACATCAATTAGGAGGTGTAACAATGTATTTCCCAACAACTAAGGCAGAGGAGATTGTGGAAATAGTTTGTCAGATGAAAAAAAAGGAGGGCGAGGTTGTTTTAATCCTGCTTGGCGAAAAGGATATGCCGGATGTGGAGCAAATGATTTCAGGACTTAATAAAAACGGGGTTGATTTCTTTGGCGGCATATTCCCCGGGGTCATTTACGATGACAGAAAATATGAGCAGGGAGCAGTAATTAAGGTTTTACCGGCATTAACCAGTCCCTACTTAATCAAAGGACTTAACACCAATCAGATTGAATTACCTGATTTTATTAGCCTTCCAGACAAAAAATATACGGCTTTTGTTTTGGTCGATGGGCTGACCTCAAATATCGCCTTATTCCTTTCCCTGTTGTTTGACCGTCTGGGTAATTCTGTCCGTTATTTTGGTGGTGGGGCAGGCTCGCTTACCCTTAAACAACAACCCTGCCTTTTTACTAAGGAAGGATTTATTCAGGATGCCGCTGTGGTTACCTTTATCAAATTACAATGTAATCTTGGTGTTCGCCATGGCTGGCAAAAGGTAATAGGACCAATTGTTGCTACCAAAACCTGTAAAAATGTGGTTTTAGAATTAAACTGGAAAAACGCCTTTGAGGTGTATCGAGAGATAGTTGAGGATGACTCAGGGGTTAAATTGCAGGTAGAAAAATTTTATGATCTCGCCATGCGCTATCCCTTTGGGATTTACAAGGAAAGGGCTGAGGATATTGTCCGCGACCCAATTATGGCAAATGAGAAAGGTGAATTAATCTGCGTGGGTGAGGTGCCTGAAAATAGTCTGTTAAATATCTTAAAAGGCGAGTCGGAATCCCTTATTCAAGCCGCAGGTCAGGCGACTAAAGAGGCTTGTAGAACAGCAATCCACTCCAGTTTGGTGGCTGACTGCGTCTCAAGAACACTTTTCCTGGGAGAGGATTTCACAAAAGAATTAGCCGCCGTAAAGGAAAATCTTGTTAGAGCAGGTGAGCAAGTTATCCCCGCAGGTATGTTGACCTTAGGAGAAATCGCCTCCTACGGTGAGACATTCCTGGAATTTTTCAACAAGACTATTGTTGTAGGAGGTTGTTATGAGTAAGAAAATAGGGTTTAAGAGACACAATGAGATTACAAAATTTGGGAGGGTAGTTTATGAAAGATAAAGAACAGGAGGACAAGTACTAATGAGAAAACTAAAACTTTATTTGGATACTTCGGTATGGAATTTTTATTACGCAGATGATGTCCCTGAGAAAAAAGAAGTAACAATCCAATTTTTTGAAAACCTGATGAGAAATAATTATGTAATTTATATTTCTGCTGTGGTAACACAAGAGATTGAAGATGCTTCTGAAGAAAAAAGAGCAAAATTGACCGGTTTGATAAACACATATCAGCCAAAGGCGTTAGAAGTAGACGAAGAAATAGAAGATTTGGCAGATATTTATATTAGGGAAAGGATAATCCCTACGAATAAAAGAAATGATGCTCTTCATATTGCTATCTCAACGGTAAACGAGTTGGATGCTCTTATTAGTTGGAATTATAAGCATTTAGCCAATCTTACAAAAAAAGAGCTGGTCCGTTCTGTAAATATCGCCCAGGGTTTTCTTAAAGAGTTAGAAATGATAACTCCTATGGAGGTGATGACAAATGAATGAGCCTGAATCCTTAAAAGAGGTCTGGAAGTGGAAAGAAGATGTATATAGGAAAACCAAAGATATGTCAAAGAATGCTCGGATTAAATTTTTTAATAAAGGATTAGAGGATTTTATGAAAAGGACTGGTATTGTTCTACGAGTAGAAAAAAGAGTAGATATGCCAAGATAGGATACTTGGCCAGGTACTGTCAAAAATAACAGGAAAGAAATATGAAAGAAAAGTTTATCGCTTTTTTCCACACCAGGGTATGTCGTAATGCCTCAGTTACCGGTTGGTAAGCCATCAGTTATCAGATTACGATTACAATTTTGGATTTTCGATTTTGGATTAAGGATATTAAGAT
>SBAY01000211.1 GCA_005239945.1 Nitrospira sp. | reverse complement strand
TTTTCTTATGATTTCTTGCAGAAATTGGAAATTGGGGAAAATAGATACGATTCTCCTCTCTTTTCCTAATTTCTACTTTCCAATTTCTAATTTCAATGTAATGTTGTGTGAACGGCTATAGTTCAGTAATTATGATGCATCAATTGAGGTGTGATAGAGCACTAGATAAAGAATTAATGTAACCGTTCAAGTAGAGAGACTGTAGACATTCAGGCTGTAGGGCGGAGGTAGGTGAGGTGATATGAAACTCAGGGAATTTGATAACTACGGTTTTGATGGCGACTCAAAAACATGGAAAACGAGAAGATTTTGGCTCATCAATACTCAATAGCTAACAGTCTACAGCCTGTAGTCTAAACAACCTGAACGGTTACGAATTAATATGGAGGAGTTTAAGAAGCAGTGATTAAAATAGGTTTGATTCAAATGGTATGCACGAAGGATAAAGAAGAAAATTCAGGCAGGGCTATTGAACTAATCCAAAAAGCCTCATCTCAGGGAGCGAATATCATTTGTTTTCAGGAGATGTTCAATTTTCATTGGTTTCCCAAAAATATCGATGTCTCGAATTTTGCTTTAGCGGAGGAGATTCCAGGCAAGACAACTCAATTAATGAGTGATGTAGCCAAAAAAGAAAAGACGGTTCTTCTACTTCCCATGTTTGAAAAGGCAGAAGAAGGGATATATTTTAATACTACGGTAGTGGTCGATTCCAACGGCAAGATACTTGGTAAATATCGAAAAAATCATATTCCACACCAGCCGCTCTGGGAGGAGAGATTTTATTTTACATTAGGGAATTCAGGTTATCCTGTCTTTAAAACAAAATTTGCTACCATTGGTATTCAGATATGCTGGGACAATTTCTTTCCGGAGGGTAGCCGAATTTTAGGATTAAAAGGGGCACAGATAATATTTGCCCCTACTGCCTGCACATTTACCTTTCAGGCTAAATGGCGGAAGATGCTTTGCGCCAATGCGATTGCTAATAATCTCTTTGTCGCCAGGGTCAATAGGGTAGGGGATGAAGAAGGACAAAAATTTCATGGTGGCAGTATGGTCATTGACCCTGACGGTGAAATAATTGCCGAGGCAGGTGCTGAAAAGGATGAAATACTATTAGTGGATTTAGATCTGGATATGATAAAAGAGACGAGAAATATCTGGGCATTCTATGCCAATCGTAGACCTGAAATTTATAAAGAAGTGATTAACCCACTACCATAAAATCAATTAATAATTAAGGAACTGCAGACAGTAGACAATAGACAAAAGACATTAGACTAAAGAGGGGAGAAATTGCAGAAAAATAAAGGGATGAAAACAGAGCTATACTTCTGTATGAAGAATTTGAACAAAGACTGGGGAAAGATTTAGGATACTCCAAGGGCTGATTCCCTACCTCGAAAAGTTTGATGTCTAAAGTCTGAAGTCCAGTGTCTGAATCGCAAATGAGGGGAGGAAACGACCATATATCTTTATCTGAATAAACAAGCAGTAATGCGGTCTGATACCGCTATACATGATTTGAATCCAATTACCAAGATTATAAGTTTAATCCTTCTTTTTTCTTTAAGTATGGTTTTTAATCACCCAGTTTATTTATTGTGTTTATTGGGATTTACCCTTTTGATTGGTTATAAAAGTCAATCTTTAGAGAACATCTGGCACATCAGGGTGCTTTTGATTTCCCTGGGAATTATGTGTCCGGTGTTATGGGCTTTGTTTATAAAGGGAGAAACCGTTCTGTGGGAATATAGTTTTTTATCCTTGTCTAAAGAATCCCTTTTTTATGGATTAGGGATGAGTTTTAGATTAATGATGATGCTTATTTCAGGAATGATATTTATCTCCTGTGTTAATGTAGAGGAATTTACCTGGGGATTAAATAAATTAGGGTTGCCTTTTAGAATCAGTTTTGCCTTATCACTTGCCTTTAGATTAGTGCCTACTTTTACCCAGACAGCTCAAGATATTACCCAGGCACAATTAGCCAGGGGATTAGAGTTAGATAAAGGTAGTTTTATAGCCAGGACTAAAAAATATATCCCTTTGATTATCCCTATTCTCAGCCTGGCGATTAAAAAGACCGATTCATTAGCTCAGGCATTAGAATCAAAGGGATTTGGTACTCCAGGACCAAGAACATATTATCTTGAATTCAAGACATCTCTGATAGATTATTCAGTTATTGCCTTATTAATCTGGTTGCTTGTTTTCTCTGTTTTGCTCAGGTTAGGTGGTTTTGGAACGGTAATTGAGAGAATTTAATGGATAGAGATAAACCTTCAGCATGAGCAAAAGTGAATTTCACATTCAAATGGAGAGACAAATGTGAATTTAAAGGGAGTAATCATGAAAACAGTAAGTTTTAGCCAATATGTCAAAGAAATATTGAAATATGGAGAATATCGAAAGGGTAATGATTTGAATTGTGTGGTGGCGACTGTTTCTATTCTTCCGGGTTGTATGACTCAAGGAGGTAATTTTGAAGAGGCAAGGGCCAATTTGATTGATGCTATTGAACTCTGGATTACTGTAGGACTTCGTGAAGGGGAAGAGATGCCCATTGTTAATGGTTGCCAGGTGGCTTGTGTATCTGAAATCCAGGAAGAAATGGAGGCAGAAGTACTGGCTTATGTTTAAAATTACGCCGTGCTCAAGAAACGAGATGATCAGAAAACTTCGTCAACTGGGATTTATTGGGCCATTTAGCGGAGGTAAACATAGTTACATAAAACGAGGTAATTACAGACAGATTATTCCTAACCCTCACTATTCAGATATTGACAGTGAATTTATTAAAGAAATTATTGAAACAAGCAGGGATTTCTAAAGAAGAATGGGTGAAGGTATAATGAATAATGGATACGGACAACGATTTATAATTTTGGTGTCTTAGTGTCTGGGTGGTATAACTCAATCAGGAGAAAAGATATGTCATTAGCCAGGATTTATGTTACCTTAAAAAAAGGCATTTTAGACCCACAGGGGGTTACGGTAAAAAAGGCACTCGATTCATTTGGCTATAAAGATATAGAAGATGTTCGGGTGGGTAAGTATATGGAAATAAGAGGGGATGGACTAAATAAGGATATTATTCAAGAAATGTGCGAGCGGCTACTGGCTAATCCGGTTATCGAAGATTACAGATTCAAGATTGAGGAGGTGTGAAAATTAAAAGTTAAAAATTAAAAATTAAAATGAAGTTACAATTCTTGTTAATTTTTAACTTTTAACTTTTAACTTTTAATTATACGAGGAGGTGTAGGATTGTAGGAAGTAATCAGTAATCGGTGAACGGTTATTGGTAAAAGAGTGAACGGTTTTTAATTCACTGACTACTACTTGCTATCTACTATATGAAATGGGGTGTGGTGGTTTTCCCGGGCTCAAATTGTGACCATGATTGCTATTGGGTACTGAAACATTCATTTAATCAAGAAGTGGATTATATCTGGCATAAAGAAACGAATTTAGCGGGCTATGATTGCCTGATTTTACCTGGTGGATTTTCTTATGGGGATTATTTACGCACAGGGGCGATTGCTCGATTTTCAAGGGTGATGCTGGAGGTTGAAAAATTTGCCAATCGCGGTGGAATAATTCTGGGTATCTGTAACGGCTTTCAAATCTTACTTGAGGCAGGGTTTTTGCCAGGGGCAATGCTCCGCAATGAAAACTTGAATTTTATATGTAAATATGTGACTATTAGAGTGGAAAATGAGCAAACCCTTTTTACGAACCACACCTCAAAAGGCAGGGTTTTAAATATCCCGATTGCTCATATGGATGGTAATTATTATGCAGACAAAACCACTTTAGAGGAATTGAACCGAAATAATCAGGTGCTTTTTCGGTATTCAACTCAAGATGGTCGATGTCTCTCTGAGGCTAATCCAAATGGTTCGGTGGATAATATTGCCGGGATATGTAATCGGCAGGGGAATATTTTAGGGATGATGCCTCATCCGGAACGGTGTGTCGAAAAACGCTTAGGGAGTGAAGACGGAAGGGTGATATTCGAGTCGATATTGAATAGTGTCCGACAGGTTTGACCAGTCCAACTTATCAGACCAGTCGGAGAGGAGTTTTAAAAAATGGGTGTGCCGAGCAAGTTTATTAGTTCTTATCAGTGAAAGTCTGGTCTGAGTAAAGGTTAGCAACCATCTCAGCACCAAATCCCACGCATAGGG
>SBAY01000117.1 GCA_005239945.1 Nitrospira sp. | reverse complement strand
GGTTTAAGGGGAGAGAAACACTTTTTTTAAAAAGGGTTTCTCTCCCCTTAATTCCTCTCCCCACAAAATTTACCTTTTCTTGAACCATTAGTATTAGTAAACTTGGGGAATTTCTGGCACACAAAATTTTCATTTGACATTTTGTGTGAAAAATGGTAAAATTATTGTTGATAATAAGGAAGGAGCAAATTACTATGGCTACGATACAGAATATAAAAAGAAGGGTAAAGTCAATCAAAAACATTCAGCAGATTACCCGGGCGATGATGCTGGTTGCCGCGGCTAAAATGAAAAAGGCAGAAATAGCTATTACTTCTGCCAGACCTTATGCCCACGCCATGGCTGATGTCCTTTCAAGTTTAGCCTTAAGGGTAGAAAAAGAACAAGATTACCCATTGCTTGAACAACGGGAGGTTAAAACCTCGGGATTAATTATGCTTACCTCACAACGAGGGCTGTGTGGTGGATTCAATTCCAATATTATTAAAAATGTGTTCCATTATTTAGAAGAAGAACGAGATAAAGCCATTGAAATGAAATTGATGATCATAGGTAGAAAGGGATTTAATTTCTTTAAACGGTTTGATTACGATATACCATTTTTCTTACCTACTCCTGACTCGATTACTTATAAATTTGCCGAAGAATTAGGTGAAAAAATTATTGATTTATATATCAGCCGACAAATAGACGAGGTTATCATCGTCTATAATGAATTCAAATCTGTTTTCAGGCAAAAGGTAGTGCGTGAAAATTTACTTCCTATTAAACCTACCTCAATACCTGCCGGGAAAATAGTTTCAGAACATATTTATGAACCTTCCAAGAAAGGGTTGTTGAATATTTTGCTTAAAAAACATATAATTACCCAACTTTATCGGATTTTATTAGAGTCTCAGGTATCTGAATATGCGGCCAGGATGGTAGCTATGGATTCGGCTACGACTAATGCCAAAAAGATGATAGCCCAGTTAAGTCTTTTTTTTAATCGGGCAAGACAGGCGGCTATCACCAAAGAAATCTCTGAAATTACAGGAACGGCTGAAGCTCTGAGAGGATAGAAAAGATTAGGAAAAGGACATATAGGACTTATAAGACTTATATGTCCTATTCCTAAACAAGGAGGAATTTAAAATGCGTGCAGGGAAAATAAAACAAATCTTAGGACCGGTAATTGACATTAAATTTGAGACAGATGATTTGCCACCAATTTACAATGCAATCAAGATAAAAAAAACTGGCGATAGTGAGCAAGGATTATTTGTTGAGGTAGCCCAACATCTGGGTGATAATACGGTTCGAACCATTGCTATGGATTATACAGACGGGTTGAAAAGAGGTATGGAGGCAATAGATACCAGTGGTCCAATAAAGGTCCCAGTAGGAGAAGCTACCCTGGGCAGGGTGATGGGACCCTGGGGTGACCCTCTTGATAACCTAGGTGAAATAAAGGCGACAGAATATTCCCCTATCCATAAACCCTCTCCTACCTTTGACGAACAGGAGGTAATTCGTGAGCCATTTGAGACAGGATTAAAAGCAATCGATTTATTAGCTCCATTTGCTAAAGGTGGCAAGGTGGGCTTATTTGGTGGTGCTGGTGTTGGCAAAACAGTTTTAGTTATGGAATTGATTCATAATGTAGCCAAACAACATGGTGGAGTATCCGTATTTGCAGGGGTAGGGGAACGCACACGGGAAGGAAACGACCTCTGGTTAGAGATGAAGGAATCAGGCGTTATTGCCAAAACTGCCCTTGTTTATGGGCAGATGCAGGAATCCCCTGGGGCACGATTCCGTGTAGGATTGACCGGATTAACGGTGGCTGAATATTTTAGAGATAAAAAGAATCAAGATGTGCTTTTTTTTATTGATAACATATTTCGATTTATTCAAGCAGGTTCTGAGGTATCAGCTCTTCTGGGTAGAATGCCTTCTGCGGTTGGTTATCAATCTACCTTAGGCACGGATATGGGTGCCTTACAAGAACGGATTACCTCGACTAAAAAAGGCTCTATTACCTCAGTTCAGGCAGTTTATGTCCCGGCAGATGATTTGACTGACCCGGCCCCGGCAACTACCTTTTCTCACCTTGATGCAACCATAGTCTTATCCAGACAGATAGCTGAATTGGGTATCTATCCGGCTATTGACCCGTTGGATTCCACCTCAAGAATGCTTGACCCAAAGATTTTAGGTGAGGAACATTATAAAACAGCCCGTGCAGTTCAACAAATACTTCAACGATACAAAGAACTGCAAGATATTATTGCTATTTTGGGGATGGATGAATTAAGTGAAGAGGATAAAATGAGTGTCTATCGGGCAAGAAAAATTCAGAAATTCCTCTCACAACCATTTTCGGTTGCAGAAGTATTTACAGGTAGAGTAGGTAAATATGTAAAATTAGCAGAGACGGTGCGTAATTTTAAAGAGATTGTGGAAGGCAGACATGATGATATTCCAGAACAATGTTTCTATATGGTTGGCGGAATAGATGAGGTTTTAGAAAAGGCGCAATCCCTGGAAAAGAAAAAGGAAAAAACCACATGATAGACTTTAAACTTATTACCCCGGAAAAATTGGTCCTGGAAGGTAAGGCAGAATCGATTATTTGCCCGGGAACCCTGGGTGAATTAGGTTTTCTACCTTCCCATGCACCTCTTTTGACTACCCTGGGTAAGGGTAAATTACGCATCAAACAAGAAAAAGCAACGCAAGATTTTGATATCGAAGGTGGTTTCTGTGAAGTATTACCTGATAAAATTACCATTCTAACCGATAAAATAATTGGAGGAAAATGAAGAAGATCATAGGTCTTATAGGTCTTATAAGTCTTATAAATCTTATAGGACATATACCATGTGAGGCATCCCTGGCCGATGCCTACACACATTTTAGTTTAGGTGTCATCTATGACCAGGAAGGAAAGATAAAAGAGGCTATCGAAGAATACAAGCAGGCAGATAAAATTCAAACCGATGCGGTGATTAAAAGTAGTTTAGCCATAGATTATTTCACCGTGGGGAATTTATCGCAGGCAAAAAAATATGCTCAAGAGGCGATAGCCCTTGATACTACTTGCACCGAGGCACATTTTATCCTTGGAAAAATTTATTTTGGCCAAAAACAATATGCTCAAGCATTTAAAGAATTTATTAGGGTGGTAGAATTAGACCCGGCTAATGATGTAGCCCATTATTTCCTGGGCTCCATCAATACCCAACGGAAAAATTACCCTGAAGCCATCAAATCTTATACAAAAGCTATAGAATTGGCACCAGGCTTTCCACTTTCTTACTTAGAATTAAGTGATGTTTATATTAGACTGAAGATGTATACTCAGGCTATCGCTATCTTAGAAAAGGCTATTAGCCTGATGCCTCTGGATAGCGGTATTTATTGGACCTTAGCCGCCCTTTATGAGGAAAACGCCAATATTCTGAAAGCAAAGATATTCTATCAAAAAGGATTAATATTCGACCCGAACAATTTAGATATTCGGCGTAGATTGATTTTACTTCATTTAGCCGATGACGAATTAGAACCCGCCATTGCCCACTTAAAGTTTGTCTTAGAAAATGACCCAAAGGATGTTAAGAGTCATTTTTTATTAGGGCTAGCTTATGAAAAGACAAGGGAGTTCAAATTAGCTATTGCTGAATTCGAGAAGGTAATTAAAGTCAGTCAAAGGTTCAAAGAGGCGTATATTCGCTTAAGCTATTTATACAGTGTAGTCGAAGAGTATGATTTAGCCATTAAAACTACCAGGTATTGTTTGAAACTTGAGCCCAAAAATGCAAAATTATACCTGTTATCAGGCATGCTTTACAATGAAAAGGAGCAATATCGTCTGGCTATTTCGGCATTTAAAAAGGCAGTGAAGTTAGACCCCAAGGATGAAACAGCTTATTTTCATTTAGGTGTAGCTTATGATAATAATAAGATGTGGGATAAGGCCATTGAGAGTTTTTATAAGTGTATCGAATTAAACCCACAAAATGCCAATACCTATAATTATATTGGCTATCTGTATGCCGAACAAGGAATTAATTTAGAGAAGGCGATTGAATTAATTAAAAAGGCTCTGGAACTCAAACCAGACAATGGCGCTTATATTGATAGTCTGGGCTGGGCATATTATCAATCTGGAAGATTAGATGAGGCATTAGTCGAGATGGAGAAGGCTTATGAATTGGTTAATGATGACCCGGTTATTTGTGAGCATCTGGGTGATGTCTATTATGCCAAAAGTATGAAGGAAAAGGCAGTTGAATTATGGAATAAATCAAAGGAATTAGGCAATCAGGATGCCCAATTTTTAGAAAAACTAAGAAAAAATTTTGTAAAATGAGAAATCTAAAAAAAGGAAGATATGCCACAAAATCACCAAGACACAAAGAATTAGCATTGAGCAAAGAGCACGGAGCATGGAAATTCTTTTTTCTCCAGGCTCTCTGCTCCAGGCTCAAAACTCTTTTAGTGTCCTTGTGTCTTTGTGGCTAAAAAAATGAAGAAAAAAAGGAGGAAGTTAAAAATGACTGAAATCATAGATATTTGGGCAAGGGAGATTTTAGATTCACGGGGAAATCCAACCGTAGAGGTGGAGGTAGAATTAGAATGTGGGGCAAGAGGTAGAGCCGCTGTCCCTTCTGGAGCCTCTACCGGAACCCATGAGGCATTAGAATTAAGGGATGGTGATAACTATAGGTATTTGGGTAAAGGTGTCTTAAAGGCCGTCGATGCGGTCAATGATATTATTGCCCCAGAATTAGAAGGTGAAGATGCTACCTCTCAGGCATTGATTGATCAGATAATGCTTGATCTGGACGGCACTGAAAATAAGGAGAAACTGGGGGCAAATGCGATTTTAGGTGTTTCTCTATCCGTAGCCAAAGCCGCTTCTTTAGCCCTCGAATTACCGCTCTATCAATATTTAGGTGGGGTAAATACCAAGGTTCTGCCGCTGCCTATGCTAAATATCCTCAATGGTGGGAAACATGCGGATAACCCTATTGACATCCAGGAGTTTATGATTGTGCCGGCTGGTGCCTTAACCTTTTCAGAAGGCCTACGCTCGGCCGTAGAAACCTTTCATCAACTTAAAAAGGTGTTGACTCAGAAAGGGTATTCCACATCCGTCGGTGATGAAGGTGGTTTTGCCCCTGCCTTATCTTCAACCGAAGAAGCACTCGAGATAATCCTTGAGGCGATTGAAAAGGCAGGATATAAGTCAGGTGAGGATATATTTTTAGCCATAGATACGGCGGCTACAGAATTATTTAAGGATGGAAAATACAATTTTAAAGGACAGGGCAAGATAATGACCTCGGATGAACTTATCGATTATTACAAATCACTGGTGGCAAAATACCCGATTATCTCCATAGAAGACGGTCTGGCTGAGGATGATTGGGCTGGCTGGAAAAAGCTCACCCAGGAGTTAGGAAACAAAATTCAAATTGTAGGGGATGATTTATTCGTAACCAATCCTAAAAGATTAATGAAAGGCATTGAATCAGAGACAGCTAATTCTATCTTGATTAAGGTGAATCAAATCGGCACCCTGACAGAAACCCTTGATGTGATAGAATTGGCTAAACAGTCAGGTTATACAACGGTTATTTCCCATCGTTCCGGAGAAACAGAGGATACCACGATAGCCGATATTGCCGTGGCCACTAATGCCGGCCAAATAAAAACAGGGGCACCATCTCGAACCGACCGGGTAGCAAAATATAATCAGTTACTACGAATAGAGGAAGAACTTGGAACAATTGGAGTCTATGGGAGTAATTATTAATTAATCCGAGTAAAAGATAAGGTAATGGGTGATTGGTAATCGGTTATCAGGTAATCAAGAAATCAATTACCGATTACTGATTACCAATCACCGATTACCAAATATGGAGGGAGATAAAAATGGCTTTTCCAGAGGATAATCTTCGTAAAAGAAAGAAGGTTTTAAGAAAAAAATTATTATTATGGACAACAATTTCATTAATTATTATCCTGCTTGGAATAAATAGTATCATACCCATTATTCATCAAAAAAGGCAAATTGCCTCTCTAACAAAAGAGATAGAAGAGATAAACCAAAAAAACAAGGTTTTGATGGAGGAGATAAAGGCATTAAAAACAGACCCAACCCGAATTGAGGACCAGGCGCGTCAAATAGGCATGATGCGGCCAGGGGAAAAAAAGGTAAAATTCATTCCTACTCCAAAAGGAGAAAATAAATAGGAACAGATTTAGAGGGGTAGTTTCGTAAGTTGTTGTACACGGATACGCTAAACAGGTACAAGTTCAAATATACCTCAAAATTGGCAGGATATCCGAAATAATCCGGATATAAATAAGTTAGACAAAACGGTGGCTTTAAGCAAAACAAAACCATTTGAGGATATAACATGAAAACACTACACAAAATAATAATTGGTGATTCAAGACAAATAAAAGAAGTCCCAGATGAATCAGTCCATCTCATTATTACCTCTCCACCTTATTGGCAATTAAAAGATTATGGAAATGGAAAACAGATAGGATTTAATGATACTTACGAGGATTACATCAACAATCTTAATTTAGTTTGGAGTGAATGCCACAGGGTCTTACATAAGGGCTGTCGTTTGTGCATCAACATTGGAGACCAGTTTGCTCGTTCTGTATATTATGGAAGGTATAAAATCATTCCGATAAGAACAGAGATAATCAAGTTCTGTGAAAGTGCCGGTTTTGATTACATGGGTGCTATCATCTGGCAGAAAATTACTACTTGCCATACCACTGGTGGAGCAACAGTAATGGGTTCTTTCCCTTACCCAAGAAATGGGATTCTTAAACTCGATTATGAATTTATCCTAATTTTCAAAAAATATGGCAATTCGCCAAATGTAAATCACGAAGTTAAAGAACAATCGAAAATGACCCAAGAGGAATGGAATCAATACTTTACTGGACACTGGAATTTTTCGGGAGAAAAGCAGGATAAACATCTGGCGATGTTTCTTGAAGAATTGCCAAAGCGACTTATTAAAATGTTCAGTTTTGTTTCCGATACTGTGCTTGACCCATTTCTTGGAAGTGGCACAACCTCATTGGCAGCTAAAAATTTGAGGAGAAACTCTATAGGATATGAGATAAACAAAGATTTTCTACCCATCATCAAAGAAAAACTTGGAATAAAACAAAACACTATTTCTCAAGATATGGCTTTTGAAATAATCAGACAGGAAGGTACAAAAATAGACTTTAAGGAGAAAATCAAAAAACTACCATATATTTTTAAAGACCCGATAAAGTTTGATAAAAAAGTTGACCCTAAGAAATTGAGGTTTGGCTCTAAAATCGATAATTCTCATTCTGAAAGAGAAACATATTATGCGGTGAAAGAAATAATCTCACCAGAAATTTTGATTTTAAACAATGGATTGAAAATCAGGTTGTTAGGTATAAAAGAGAATCCAGAAAAGAATGGAGAATCTATTCAATTTTTAAGAGAAAAAACTCGTGGACAAAAGGTATTCATAAAGTTTGATGCTACAAAATACGATGAGAAAAATAACTTGCTTTGTTATCTTTATTTATGGAATAAAACTTTTTTGAATGCCCATTTGATTAAAAATGGTTTGGCCGATGTGGATATTGCAAAAGATTATAAATACAAATCTAATTTTTTAACTTATAGGGGGAGAGTATAATGGCAAAAGAATGGATATTAAATCAGGCGAATATAAGGTGGGGTTTGACTAAGAAAAACAAAGTTGGTCCAGTTTCAGAATTGATAAGAAAGTGTTCCCCTATGTCCTTAAGGGATTGGGAGGAGTATTATTATAAAAATGTGTACTCCAAACAGCATTTGGAAGAACTTGGGAGAAGGTTATACATAAAGATAACTGAAGTATGTCAAGCAGAAATAGAAAGCATAACAGAGGAGGCTTGTATTGATTTTATCATCAATTTGGTAATTGGTAGAACCTACGATGGGTATCAATCTGAAATACAAACCATTTATGGGCAATTACAAGAGGCATTAGATGTAAAAGTGGAACCGGCACCAGATGAATGGGATAGAGGATACAATGTCGATTTCTTCATCAAGGTGAAGGAGAGATATATTGGGCTTCAAATTAAACCAGCAGGATATGCTTATATTACCCAAATCATCAACGAATTAGATTTTCAGAAAAAGACACACGAAAAATTTACTACCCAATATGGGGGTAAGGTATTCTATGTTATCTCTGTAAAAGAAGGGAAAAAGAAAATTATCCATAACCATGAGGTTATTGAAGAAATCAGAAAAGAGATTGAGAGATTGAAGAAAGAATGACGCCACCGCATCGCTTAACACAGCATATACTTTTCGGGCTGATGCCCTTGCCCTTTAGGACATTGCTTCTTTCGGTCGCAACGTTGTATATGCTGTAATTGTTAGCCACCCAAAAGGGTGTAAGGAAGAAGAGAGGAGATAATAAAATTATGTCTGTAGAAAGAACATTAATAAATATCTATTTACCCGCACTTGAGCGGTCTATTACTGGGGATATCTTGAGTATGATTCGTTTTATGACAGAAGGGGATGCCCCCTTAAACATTATTGCCGCAAATATTTATTCATTAACCCCTGATTTTGCCCGTGATTTTTGTCAAACACTATCTTTACCCGAAACTAAAGAAGAAAAAGACATCCAGGATAAATTTAAACAAATGCTTATCAGTGAGGAAAATTATGATAAAAGGAAATATAAGCGGAAAAGGGTATTTAATGTGGTGATAGAGGGAGAGGATGCAATTAATAGAATCAGTCACTTAATGGGTGATATCAGACATCGAAATGGAACTACTATTTTAGGCAGGTATGGATTTTTTTATAAGACACAGACGGATTTACTTATTGAGTTTCCTGCCTCAGCACCTTTAAATAAACAAGAAGCAGAGGCTCAATTGGAGATTATGTGGCATAAATATAAATCCTGTAGCGGGCCACTAAAAGAAGCCATTGTCTATCCTGAGGATAAAAAAGGCCAGGTCGAACAAAGTTTAGTCCTCATAAAACCTAATGTATTCAATATACCTCATGACCCAAGATTGGGTAATGTAATCGATACATTCTCTAAAACAGGAATGTCCATCATCTCGGCAAAGATTATTACCCCTACCCCGGAGATGATGAGGGAATTTTACATCCCTCACAAAGATAAACCTTTTTATGGAGAATTAGTGGATTTTATGAGTAATAAATGCTCCTTAGCTTTATTATACGAAGGGGTAAATGCGATTCAAGAGCTAAGAGCGGCGGCTCTGGGCATTATCAGACGGGCATATACTGAAAACATACTCGAAAATACCGTTCATACATCAGCCAATAAAGAGGATTTTGAAAGAGAGTATAAGGTTATTAATTTTGAAAATAACCAGTTACCTGAAATTTCGTTAATTTAGTAATCGGATTTAGCGGATAAAACGGATAAATAAAAGATAAAAGAATCCGATAAATCCGCTAAATCCGATTACTAAAAATCACAAAACTATAATTTATCAAAATGAAACAAAGAACATTTTTTATGCTAAAACCCGATGGGGTCAAATTAGAAGAAGAAATATTAGCCAGAATTAAATCAGTAGCGGAAATTGTGGCTATCAAAAAATATGCTCGATTACCATTAGAAAAGATTGCCCAACTTTATGAAGAACATAAGGATAAACCTTTTTATCCATGGTTAGTGGATTACCTTAAAGATAATCCTGCAACTCTAATGATATTAGAGAAAAAGGATGGCTTGAACGAAGACTTATTTTCGTTGATAGACAAACTTGTAGGCTCAACAGACCCTAAAAAGGCATTACCCGGGACAATACGAAGTCTGAGTCCAGATTCGTTAGAAGTTGCTTATAGTCAGAATCGCGCTGTGCAGAATTTAGTTCATCGCTCTGAAAATGAAACTACGGCACAAAGAGAAGCCGCTTTATTCTTTGATGTCTTTTGAACTATTTATTTTTCACACAAAGTCATAAAGTACACAAAGATTTTTTTTCTTCCTCTTTGTATGCTTTGTGGCTTTGTGTGAGATAAAAAATTGACAGGAGAACAAAGAATGATACTCCTTATCGATAATTATGATTCATTTACTTATAATCTTGTTCAATATTTAGGCGAGATTGGATTAGAGGGAAATAATATCGCCTCCGACTTACAGGTCTATCGCAATGATAAAATTACCCTTGATGAAATCCATAATCTATCCCCGTCTGCCATTTTGATTTCCCCAGGTCCTTGCACCCCAAAAGAAGCAGGAATTTCTAATGATGTCATCAAGGAATTTGCGGGTAAAATTCCTATTTTAGGAGTCTGTCTTGGACACCAATGTATTGGCTATGTCTTTGGTGCTGAGATTGTGCGGGCAGATAAACTGATGCACGGCAAGACATCCTTAATTTACCATCACGGCAAAGGTATCTATGAAGGTATTGAAAACCCATTTGTGGCTACCCGCTATCATTCCTTAATTATCAAAAAGAATACCTTACCCGCCTGTTTAGAAATAACCGCTTGGACACAAGAAGAAGAGATAATGGGCGTCCGCCATCAGGAATATAATATAGAAGGTGTTCAGTTTCATCCAGAATCAATACTGACTAAGGCAGGAATAAATATTTTAAGGAATTTTGTCAAAGGGTATAGCAGTTATTAGTCAAAACTTCTCATCGGATGCCTGAACTTGTTCGAAGAGAAAAACCTCAAACTCGTTGAGGTTTCCAATTCCTATATGCGGAAAACTTCGGATGAGTGCTTTTGGCTAATAAATGCTATAGTTTTTCACTTTTCGTTTTTTACTCTATTTTAAATCCTATTCCTTCTATCTTCAAATGATTTCCTGAAACATTAGTTTTCACACCGAGGATTTCTTCTACTAACCAAAGATTTGATTTTATATGGTCGGTCATCCTCGGAATTATATATTCGCTTGACCCATCAGCCAGGGCGGCATAGATGATTAACTGGTCAGCTAAAAACCTATCAACAGTTGCTTTAGTATCTAAATCTTCAAGTAAAGTATAAGCAACATAACGGCCGATTTCTTCAGAACTTCTTCCAATTTTCCCTGCCATATCTGAACCAATCAAACAGTCGGTATCAGTTTTAACACAAACAAAAAGAGCCGCTCCTTTTTGTAAAGCGGTATTATCATACCATAGATTAAATTTAGTCACATAGCCTTTTTGTTTTAACAAGTAATTGCAACTTTCAACCATTCGTTCAGCTACTCTACTCTTTTCAAGATGCGAACAAAGGGCTATCCCATTCAATTTAATAACTTTACCTTGTAAAACTTTAGAAATTGGTTTAAGTTTATCTCTAACAGGTTGAACATCAAGTTCTATAATTCCTTTACCCTCTGGCACATAACCTGGGCGGATTATCTTTAAATCTGTTTCAATTCCCATCTTTTTAAGTTGAGGAAATAAAACCTCTTTCATATGAAAGGCACTGGGGGCAAAATCCTGAAATAAACCCCCGGAAATTTTAAGTTTACTCGGACCTTTACCAAAACATAGAAGAGGTAAAACCATCATGACTAACATAGTTGTTGAACCTGCTGTTCCAATATCCCATTGATATTCGCCTATTTTTATGTTTTTACCAGGTCTAAAGGTCAAAATTGAAGACCCAATTTCAACGTGTTCTACCTCACCCTTTACTAATTCATTGCAGGCAAGAATGGATTTTAAGTGTTGAGGCCGGAGACCGGGTTTTTTCCTTTTTGCCCGGATATTTTTTATATGTAATTCTTTCCCCAGTAAGGCACAAAGTCCTACGGCATATCTA
Source organism: Nitrospira sp. (assembly GCA_005239945.1). Taxonomy (GTDB): domain Bacteria; phylum UBA9089; class CG2-30-40-21; order CG2-30-40-21; family SBAY01; genus SBAY01. The sequence goes on along the minus strand of SBAY01000117.1, from coordinate 8,156 downwards.
AGAATGGTACCACTACCGGAATACAAAGAACCATCTATTTCAATCACTTTTTTTGTTACCTCCACAACAACTCAAATTCCCAAGTTCAGAACTTCTGATGTGCTAAACTTTCACACTTATTAACTTCTTGATTGCTTCATTACCGGTCATCACCCATTACCTGATTACTAATTATAGCAGGTATTAGTCAAAAGTTTACATAAGATGAAATATCGAATATTGAATGTAGAATGTAGAAATAATACTAATACTAATCCTAATATTTCTACATTCTACATTCATTATTCTACATTCTATATTCATTCGATTGATAGTCAAATTTCGATTAATAAGTGCTATACGCCATGAGAACTTTTGATTAATAGGTGCTATACCAATCACTGATTATCTCTTCCTTCGTAAATATGCCTCGATAAACGGGTCTATCCAACCATCCATTACTCGTTGCCCATCACCTATTTCCAGATTCGTCCGATGGTCTTTGACTAAGGTATATGGTTGAAATACATAGGAACGGATTTGACTTCCCCAGGCTATATCCTTTTTCTCTCCACCTATTTTGGATAATTTTTCCTTCTGCGTTTCCTGGTAATATTCGTATATTCGTGAACGTAATACATTCATCGCATTTGCCCTATTTTTATGCTGAGAGCGGTCTGATTGACAACTAACTACAATTCCAGTTGGTAAATGGGTAATTCTTACCGCTGAATCCGTTACATTTACATGTTGTCCTCCAGGCCCCCCTGCCCTAAAGGTATCAATCCTCAAATCCTCTTCCTTAATATCTATTTCTACTTCTTCGACCTCAGGCATGACAAAAACAGAGGCAAATGAGGTATGCCGTCTGCGATTGGCATCAAAGGGTGAAATTCTAACTAAACGATGAATCCCCTTCTCTGCCTTTAAATATCCATAGGCATATTCTCCCTCAACCAAAAGAGTAACACTTTTTACCCCTGCCTCTTCTCCACCTAAAAATTCAAGAATTTGGGTAGTAAATTTTTTACTCTCTGCCCATCTTAAATACATCCTGAGTAACATTTCTGCCCAGTCACATGATTCTGTGCCACCTGCCCCCGGATGGATGGACAAAATGGCATTACTTTTATCATGTTCACCTGACAATACCCTTTTAAATTCTAATTCCTCAAGCTCTTTTTTAAAACCACAAAGTTTTTTAGATATTTCATCAAAGGTTTGAGTATCATTTTCTTCCTTACCTAATTCAAACAATATCTTTAATTCATCAAATTCATGACGAATTTTTTCATAAGGTTCTATTTTTCCTTTCAATGTGCTTAATTGTTGCATTTTAGTCTGGGCATCCGTAGAATTTTTCCAGAAATCAGGTTGAGAAGATTCGTTTTGTAGTTTAATTATTTCTTTTTTAATCCCTTGGACATCAAAGAAAATCACTCATTTCTAATATTTTTTTGTTTAACGCTACTAATTCTTGTTCCAATTCATCCCACATAAAAAATCACCACCTTTATTTTATAGTATAACATAAACACAATAGTTATTGCAATAGAAATTTTAGGCTGAGGCGTAACCGCTCAGTAAACGGTGGGAGAAATTTCCTCTTAAAAAAGGTGGGCACAATATCCTCAAACTTGTGGAGGCTTCCAATGCCATAGAAACGAAAGCCCGAACTTGTTTGGGAGAAAATGTATTCATAGATTCCCTTCGATAGCTAATTTAAGTTCCGGGATAGCCGAATAATTGGTCGTATCTAAATGAATTGGAGTAATCGAGATTTTATCTTCCTGAATTGCTCTAACATCTGTGCCTTCTTCTGCTGGTTCATTAACAACTACCTTACTACCAATCCAATAATAGACTTTACCTCTTGGGTCAAGCCTTTTGATTAATTCTTCTTGATACCTCCGATTCCCTAAGTGGGTAATAGAAACACCTTTGATTTTCTCCTCAGGTAAATTAGGCACATTGATATTTAAGAAGGTATGAGGCGGTAATTCATAATTTAAAATAAGGTTAGCTACTTTAGAGGCAAATTTTGCGGCAAAATCAAATCGAGATGATACCTCTTTTGGGTCTATAAAAGAACCCATCGAGATGGCAAAAGAAGGGATTTTTAAAAGTGTCCCTTCCATAGCCGCAGATACTGTGCCTGAATAAGTTACATCCTCACCTAAATTAGGTCCCGGGTTGATTCCAGAGACAATTAAATCCGGTCTTGTGGGCAGAATCCCAAAAATACCTATGTTGATACAATCTGCCGGTGTTCCATCGGTAACAAAGGTATCCTCATCAATCTGCTCTACCCTGATGGGATGCGTCAAAGTCAATGAATGTCCCGAGGCACTCCTTTCGCGGTCAGGAACAATGATGATTACCTTGCCCACACTATTTAAACCCTTCCTTAAGGCATATAATCCTTCTGCCTTTATCCCATCATCATTAGTCAATAATATGTTCAATTGATTCCTCCTCTTTTTTTGACTTATAGGTCTTATAGGTCTTATAGGTCTTATAGGTTTTATAGGTCTTATAGGTCTTATCTTACTACGGCTATCTTACACACCTTCTTATCTGAACCACCGTTGAGGTAATTCACCTTAATCTGACAAAAATATACCCCATTTAGCACAACATCCCCTACCCCATTTCTACCATTCCATTTATCCTCTTGATGCATACCGCTAAATTTGAAACTATTTTCCAGTAAGGTAATAACTATATCGCCAATAACGGTATAAATTTTTATGGTAACATAGGCATCTTGCGGTAAATAGTAAGCAATGGTAGTAGATTCCTTCCCGGCGACAAATGGGTTAGGATAGTTAATAAAGGAATTCTCAAAATCCGACTCAAAAATGACAGCTGACTCAGACCACATCGGAAAATTACCGGCAATATTTACCACCGGATTACCCCAATCATCTGTTGCCTGAACATCCACTAATCTAATCTTGAAATCCTTTGCCGTGGCTATATCTGATATATCAAGCAATACCTCCATAGTCCGTGAGTTAGCCACTTCAACCTCTAAAGCAGGCATTACCTTTATAATCATATTCGGGTCAGTTATCGGAATAGCAGTTGTTTGTGTGCCATCATAGGATAAAATCACCTTCGAGAGAACAGTCTCAACAAGAATTGGAATCTTGAACCTATTTGAAACACCTAATGTTATGGTGGCTATCTTAATCACACCAGTATTTGTTCCCCCTTGATTGGTAAAAGTTACCCGTAACGCCAGGATGTTTTTCTCTCCTCTGCTTACATTTACCGGCATCAGGCTTTGAAAAGAAACCGCAAGCCCTACAGGTTTTTCCTGAATTTGGGTCAAGGCAAAAATTGATGAAAAGGTGGCTGGAATTACCCGCAAATCATTGGCATCTACAAAAATCAATTCAAGCAAATCTAATCTGCACTCTCCTAAGTTTGCATTTGAACGAAGGTCTATTTTAAAATTAAGGGTAATCGTGGTCTGGGGGGTAATAATCGCCGGGGTAACAAGTAGTAAAGTTTGTGTGCCAACCTGAGCCGTGTATGTGCCAAAACCACCTTCTATTATTATTCCCCATATAACCTGGGGTATGTTCAATGTGACCGCAGTCAATAAAATACTGGCACTATTTGTAGTCCCTGGATTAACAACTGTCAATTCAAATGTCTGGATACCTGATTGGCCTGGATAGACCCTGGAAGGGATAGTGGTTGTCCCGGTAACAATAATCCCCTGGGCCGGTTCCTGAAACTTAATGAACGAGGTGGTCCCGGTAATAAAAACATCTACCTTCTTACGGGTATTCGAATCCTCAGCAACAATAGAGACCAAGCCAAATTGAAACTCATTAGCCGATGGGATTTCAACCACATCAACGATAATATTCACTGTTTTGGGAATATTGCCGTATAAAGTAATAGCCGGGGAAAGAAACAATTCAATAGCTTGATCTAAGGCAGTAGTTTTTGCAGCATAAACCATATCGCCATCCCTTATCTTTACCATCGCAATAGCCTTATTCAGCTCAACTATGCTTTTCAAAATAATCTGCCTTATCCTAACTTCCGACACCCCCGCTCCTTCATTTTTAAATTCAATCTGTCCAGCCAGAACACCACGTTGTCTCCAGTTGGCAAATTTATTGTCTCCCATGAGATGAACGGTTACCCCTTGAGAAGGTTTTTTGATATTTGTATAACCTGAATCAAGCGGAAAGATTCCTTCTATTATAGGTATTCTTACTTTAGAATTCACATCGCCAGCGGTAATACTTTGGCTTCCAGACAAACTTATTTGGAATCTATCAACCGTAGTTGATGTTGGAATCCCAATCATTAAATTTACGACCATCGTTTCATTTGGAAGAATAACAAGAGGTGTAGTCAGAGGTAAAACAATGGATTCACCTACGCTTTCAATATCTGTTTTACTCCCATAGATAACCCCACCGTGCATAACTGTGAGCCCGACAATAGCCTGATGAGGTGTTGTCCCCACATCAAAGGTCAGGGTACCAATCTCAATCGCACCAGTGAGTGTTAGCGTGGCCGGGTTTTCAAAAATAATACTCATAGGAATTATATTGTCCTGGCCTTCGTTGACCTCAAAGGGCATAGTGGCTATATTTTTGACCACTAATTTTCCGGCTACTTTCTGGATATAAAGGATTTCTGAACAGGTAGGGATAGAATAAAGAGTAGAACTTGTGGCGTAACCGCTAAAGGTAAGTGTGCCTGGGGTATTTGCTCTGTATCTCCATGTAAATTCTGTCGAAGAACCCGCAGGAAGTGTCTCCAGGGACCCAGGCACATTTATCAAGGTAACACTACCAATACCTTCCAAAGTAAGTGTGGTGGGAGTAACGGTATGCAGATCCTCGGTTGAGGTATTTTTTAAAGTCATAACAACCGTCACTGTTCCTCCTACGGCCACCTTTGGTGAGACTAATTTTAATGAAGATAGTAACCCCTCGGACATTGTCTGGACATAGGGATTGATTACCTCAGAATCAATTGGTCCATCATTATCCGCTATAAAATCTAATCCATTAACCGGAATCTTCATCATTATGGTACTACCTTTGATTGGCTCATCGGCAATATCTACCTTAACAAGTATCCAACAGGGGGTAGAGATAGTTCCTGTCCATTCCCAATATTCCTGTTCCTGATTCCAGGTAGCCATGCCCAGATGTGTATTTGTCCCATCACATAATTTAACCGCCTTTATATCCCTTGAATCCCTGGCCGTCCCACTATTTTTAAGTCTCATTTTAGTTAATGTCCCAGCGGCATAACCATTACCCGGAATGAGCAAATCCAGAACCGTTGTGCCAGTAGCGACAGTAAGCATCTGAGCACCATAATTAATAATCTGGCTATTGACCAATCCGTCTATCACCTGAAAACCAAAAGAGTTCAGTGGAAATATCCCCCCTATACTTGCTGTCCCAGATTCGAATTTAATATCATAAGGTAGTAAAATATGACCATCAATTATATCGCTATCTTTAGCCTTAGACTGAGAAACATCATATTTTACTTTAAGATATTTTGTTTCCTCAGGGGCAAGGCTAATGTTCAACCCTGAAAATATTGCCAGGCCATCTTTATAGTAACTCATGCCGATAGGATTAGTTCCTTCGTAAAGTTCGAGGGTATCAACCTCCGAATCAAGTTCTACAGGAGTTCCAGAACCAATGGTAGCATTAGTTATGTTCAGAGAGAGCAAGGTTTGAGTATGAGTATAATAATTACTGACCGCTAAACTTAAAATATCTACCCCTTTATCACCCGGATAAACCTTTTCCTTGAGTAAATCCAACGCCTCAAATATAACCTTATTATACACCTTAATCCACTGGGAGGAAGGATTAGTTATCGGTTCATCTATGGGCCCATCGTTACTTGACAAGACTCCAATTCCATTCAGCGGTATTCTAATTTTAATTGTCCTACCTTCGTGGGCAGTCTCCGTTATATCCGCCGTGATAAATATTTTTAACCCAGGAGGTACTATGGTTTGAGTTAATCCTGATATTTGCCACCAGGCACCTGTCCAACTCATTGTGCCCAGACAAGTATCTGTCCCTGGTTGAAATCCATCCTGCCCATTATCAATCCATAATTTAAGCGTAATATCATCTTGAGTAGCTGTTGGTGTCCCTGCATTTTCTAGATTTAAGTAAGTTAGTGTATCCGTCGCATAACCATTTGCCGGTATAACTATATCCATGACCAAATTATTTAATTCACCTGAGTTAAAACTACCTGGAGGGACATCGGTAACCTTTACCTGTGAAGAAACCAAACCATCTACAAAATGATATCCATGAGAATTTAATGGGAAGTTCGCCTGGACGGGTATAAATGGCGTAAAGGTAATCTCCTCCAGTTGTATGTCTATCTTATCTCTATCTTTGGCATTATTCAGGGATAGGTCATAGGTAATTAAAAATGTGCTCGTCCCGGGTGGAATAGGGATATTAAGGTCATTAAATATCGCTGTACCTGAAGAAAAGGTAGTACTTGTTCCTGATAGATACAGGCGACTAATCTGTGCGTCTAAATTGGCTTGTGTTCCAGAACCTTGAGTCACATTGGTTAATTTAACCGAGGTGATAATTTTCGTAGAGGCGTAAGAATTCTCTGCCAATATCCTTAGAATCTCAAGGTTGGTTTGTCCTGGATGATAACTCATTTCCGAAGGTAAATTCTCAGCGATAAATCTCACTTGTCCATAGTTGATTAAAATAGTGGTAGCTGTCACCTCACCAGCCTTTGTCTCTATTGTCCAGGTACCTGCCTTCTCATCATTATAATAAAATTGCCCGGTACTTGTGCCATCAGGAATAATTAAGGTTGTCGTCCCCTGCCCTTCTGGCGATAGTTTGAAGGTGTATGAACCTGTGGAATTGGAGGATAAGGTAATGGTAGTAGTTCCTTCTATCATGGGGAAAAGGAAGGCATTCAGTCTCTCTAAGATAAAAAGTGTGTCTGCTCCAGCAATGCCTGTTGATGGAGCTAAAGTAAAGGTAAGGCTACCGAGTAGCGGTGGTTTGATAGATGCTGTTAGGGTGGCTCCTACCTCAATTCCTGATGTAGTCCCAGGTGAATTTGTTTTAAGAAATAATCGGCTATTGTAAGTTCCTGAGTGTCTCCCCACTGGATAATCCAACCACAGATACAAACTTTTCGTCGTACCTTGTTCGGAAGTTATCGAATAAGTCCCAATGATTTGCCCGGTAGTAGCTATCGTTGTCTGTAAAGCAATTGTATTAGTCAAGGCATAACCCAGGGGGCCGGGTAAAGAAATCGTTCCACCTTCTCCCACAAAATCCCCTGCCCTAGTTTCAAAGGTATATGTTCCGTTAGCGATAATATTCAGGTCAAGTTGACTCGGATTATCATTTGTTCCCGCAAAGTTAGAGAGAAAGAAGGCAACTCCCTCGATATTTATCTTGCTGTAGAAGGCATTGCTAACACTTATTTCGCGTGAGCCAGATTCATTTTGAGTCCAAGACAAAACTTTAACACTAATCCTCCAATTAGGCCACTCTTCATATCTTGATACAATTCCTGGTGTAAAAACTAATTTCAAGGTTTGGGTAGCACTAGTATTAGTAGCCGGAATGAAACAATTAGCCTTATCAATCGTCCAGGTAGAACTCAACGGACCTCTTAATTGCCAACCTGAACCATTACTCCAAAGATAAACTGCATGGTCGGTAGGTGTATCAGTGCCCTCATATTGAGTGGTGGTGCAAGAATCCCAGAGATAGAAATTCACCCCGTAGATGTCATCAAATCCATCAGCGTCTGAAACCTCTACCACAAGTGTCATCTCATTACCTGGGGTCATTTGTGTAGTTTGAGTAGTCGTGCCGCCATTGTCATCCTCAAAAAGCATAACCTTACTCACCACCGGATCAGCCGCCTGACAAATACCATAAGCCCAGATTAAAGATACGACAATGATAAACCATTTCATCAATATTAGTTATACCATAATTATACTTAATTGTCAATTAATTTAATCTTCAATTCAGACATCAGACCATAGACCTCAGACATTAGACTAAAAGAGAGAAAAATGGGCAGAGATTATACAAAAATAAAAGCATGGCAATTAGCAGATGAATTAGCACTTTTAGTATATAAGGCTACGAAAAGTCTGATGT
>SBAY01000377.1 GCA_005239945.1 Nitrospira sp. | reverse complement strand
TTCCCCCTCAAACTCCCCTTTTCCAAAACTTTTTAATCACAAGAGTATAAAATTTTATTTACCCCATTTTTTATAAATGGGTAAATAAAATTTTATACTCTTGTGATTAAAAAGTTTTTGGGAAGAAAGGGGTTTAAGGGGAGAGAAACACTTTTTTCAAAAAGTGTTTCTCTCCCCTTAAAAAACACCTCCTGAAAGCTGACGGCTGAATACTGAATGTTTACTCTAAGTCTAATGTCTAATGTCTGAAGTTTAATGTCTGAATTGAAAACAAAGGTTAAAAATTTCTACGCACCCCTTCTTCTCTACCTTCAGCCTTCTACCTTCCTTCCTATTTGCCTATTGGCTATTCCCTAATCCCTTCTTCCATTACAAGTATTAGACCATTTCCCAGGTCAAAATATCATCTTCTTCAATATCTTTTTTCGCCTCTCGTCCTATGACTACCTCCATTAATTTAGTGGGTATGCCATAGCCTGGTCTTTTTACCTCAATCATTTCTCTTGTAATTATTGTTCCTTTAAGGATAGGACAAGCGGCGACCAGGCCTCTTCTACCCAACTGAAACTTTTCTTCTTCTGCCTTAGTCTGCCGTTTGATTGGAGAACCCAATGCCTTTTCTGTATCCTTTATAGCCTGTACCATTGCTTTCAGTTCACCTGGTTCAAGGGCAAAGGGATGGTCAGGACCAGGCAAATTTCTGTCTAAGGTAAAGTGCTTTTCTATGACAGAGGCACCCAGGGCTACTGCGGCTACATCCGCTGTAATTCCAAGGGTATGATCAGAAAATCCCACCGGTAGCTGGAATGCCTGACGCATTGTCTCCATGGCCCTTAAATTCAAATCCTCATATCTGGGAGGATAATTAATGACACCATGCAAAAGAATAACATCCCCATTGCCTTGCTTATTAATAACCTCTAACGCTGTTTCGATATCAGACAGGTTAGCCATACCGGTAGAAAGGATAATTGGTTTGCCTGTTTTGGCGGCATGTTCTAATAGAGGCAAATGGGTAATCTCAAAAGAGGCGATTTTATAGGCAAGCATGTCAACCTCCTCAAGTTCATCTACTGCCTGAAGGTCAAATGGGGTTGACAGAAAGATAATCCCTTTTTTAGCACAGTAGTCAGCCAGATCCTTATGCCACTCCCTGGGCATTTCTATCCGCTTAATCATATCCCAAACAGATTCTTTATCTGAGTCTTGTTTCCCTGTGGCCTTCCTGGAATATAGTTTTTCCGCAGAATAGGTTTGGAATTTTACGGCATCAGCCCCTGCCTCTACGGCAATATCAATCAACTTCAATGCTTGATTAAAATCCCGATTATGGTTACTTCCTGCCTCTGCCATCACAAAACAAGGTTCACCTTCACCAACAAACCTATTACCTATCTTGATTTTTTTCATCCTTTGCTCCTCCTAAATCCTTATAAAATTTTATCAATTGCCCTTCCATCAATTCCCAATTATACCTTTCTTTCACTGCCTTTCTGCTATTTTCACCCATTTGTTTTGCCTCATCCGGATGGTCTATCAAATATTCGACAGCCTGAGCTATCTCTTCAGGATTTAATGGGTTCACACAAACACCACAACCGTTTCCCTCAACTATCTCTTTCCATAAAGGGAAATTAGAGGCAATAACCGGCAGTCCGCAAACCATATATTCAAAAAGTTTATTAGGCAGAGCATTTATATGGTTTGGTTCTGGCAAAAAGCAGACAATCCCCACATCTGCCTGAGCCATTTTTTCTGGAATCTCATGCGGTCTAATCCAGCCAGGGTATTCCACCTTTTCAAACCCTTTCAGGCTCTTAATTTGTTTTTCATAGCCCTGAGGATAAAACTTACCATAAAGGATGAGTTTCACCCTTTTCTGGGAATTAATGAACTCCAGGGCTTGAATCACCTGGGTAATCCCGCGAATTTCTGTGATTCCACCTACATAGATGAGATTAAACATATCACCGCTATGGCGGATATTCTTCCCTGTTTTGGCAAAATCAGATAGGACAGGGAAGTTTTTCACTGTCATAGCCCTCTTGTGATTCAGAAAATTGGTAAGGATATCGTCTGTTGCTGTTATAACCCCATCAAAAACCCTTGGAACAAGTATCTCCAATATGTAAATAGCCCAGGCAACAGGTTTTCTCGCAAATTTAGGAAGATACGGTTTTGAGAGTATCTGCTTGGCGTAATCCTCATGCACATCATAAACAACCTTAGCTTTGGTAATTAATTTTAATAGCATCCCAACAGGTAACAACTCCGGGTCATGGAGGTGATAAACATTGGCATTTTGTTTCAGTGCCTTAATCAGGCATCTGAGGGTAAGTAAAAACATCCTTTCCAGCCTATTTTTTGGCTTTGGCAAGGGAATAATCAAGGGAATAATCTTGATGCCCTCGACAGTTTCCTCTTTATTATTTTGGGCAATAATGACGACATCATATCCTGCCTTCGCCAGACTTTTTGCCTCTTTATGAAATATGCGAACATCAAAAGAGGAATGAACAACTGTTAAAATACAAACTTTCATCATCATTACCCAATTAATCAAAAAATTTTTGGTGCCATAATTCTATATTTATCCAGCGCCAGATAGTAAAGTGCAAATTCTTCTCTCCCCGGCAATGGGCATCAAATTCCCGATTGATTTCAGCTACATTAAAATAACCCCTATCTCTAAATCTGTCAGAATTAACTATCTCTAATATCTTATCCCTGGCTACGGTTCTAAACCATACATCCCCAGGGGTCACAAAACCCATCTTATCCATCCGCATCCTTACCTTTTCTGGCAGGATTCCTTTTGTAGCGTTGCGAAGGAGAATTTTTGTCATCCCATTCCTGATTTTTTGTGAGGAAGGTAGTGAAAAGACAAATTCAACCAGGCGGTAGTCTAAAAATGGGACTCGTGCCTCGACAGAATGAGCCATGGAATTCCTATCTTCATAGCGCAGAAGTGCGGGAAGACTAGTCTTTGTAATATCTTGATAAAGCCGGTTTTTCAAACAGCCTTTATATCTTTCTGCAAACACTATTTTTCTTTGGTAAGTTTCAGCAAAATCAGTATTTATCCAACTCGCCGTTTTTATCTTTAAGATAGATTTTAGAGAGGTGACTAAATTGTATGGGAAAAGGGGTCTTATCATCATTAGAAATGTATCAAGTTTTGAATAAGAGTGATATTTAAAATAAAGGTTAAGTTCTTCGATGAGTTTTTTGAATTGGAGTGTCCTGATTAAATCTGAAAAATAATAGCGATAATAAGGGTGATAGCCGGCTAAGGATTCATCAGCCCCTTGCCCATCTAAAAGCACAATTACCCCTTTTTCTCTGGCTAACTGCATTACATGCCATTGGGCAAATATACTGGTAGAACCAAATGGTTCATCCTGATGCCAGATTACATTCGGGATAATGTCAAATAACTTGTTACCATCAGGAAAGATAAAGTTTGCCTCTACCCCGGTTTTATTGATTACCTCTTGAATAAACTCCCGTTCATCGTAGGTTTTATCTTCAAAACATGAGGAAAAGGTCTTTTGAATTGGGGTCAACTGACCCATAAGTAGATTATTGACAACACAAACAATGGAGGACGAATCAAGCCCTCCACTTAAACATGTCCCTACCGGCACATCACTTCGCAATCTCAGTCGGATGGAATCCTCAAATAGCTCGTAGAATCTCTGAACGTTCTTTGCGTCATCAGCTACATTATCTGTGTTAATCTGAGGCTCTTCATCAGGGTTGATGTCCCAATATCGTTTTATACTTACCGTTCCATCTTTAATCACCAGATAATGTGCTGGTGGTAATTGTCGAATCCCATCAAAAAAGGTCTCTGGTGTGTGGTCAAGATAACCATAAACTAAATAGTCGCATATTATCTGGTTATTTGTTTTTTCCCCAATTCTTTTATTCTCAAGCAGGGCTTTAATCTCCGAGGCAAAGGCAAACATTTTGGCATCAAGATAATAATAAAATGGTTTTATGCCAAATCTATCACGGGCACAAAATAATTTATTTTGTCGGCTATCCCATATACCGAAGGCAAACATCCCATTGAATTTATTTAAACATTCCTCCCCATATTCTTCGTAGGCATGGATAATTACCTCTGTATCTGTGTGGGATTTAAAACGGTATCCTTTTGCTTCTAACTCAGGTCTTAATTCAATATAATTATACACCTCACCATTATAGGTAATCCAGATAGTTTGGTCTTCATTACTCATCGGTTGATGTCCGGCAGGAGAGAGGTCGATGATAGAAAGTCGGCGATGTCCAAATCCAATATTGCCTGCTATCCACTGGCCTTCATCATCAGGTCCCCGATGACGGATGACATCACACATCCTTTCAAGTGTTTCCTGAGATACCTGTTCATTATTTAGATTATAGATTCCAGCAATACCACACATTATATCAGTCCTTTTACCTTTCTAACATCTTTTGTAACTGTTCAGCTAGATAGACTGTAGGCATTTAGGCTGTAGGGCGGAGGTAGGTGAGATGATATGAAACTCAGGGAATTTGATAACCATGGTTTTGATGGCGACTCAAAAACATGGAAAAACGAGAAGATTTTGGGTCATCAATACTCAATAGCTAACAGTCTACAGCCTATAGCCTAAACAATCTGAACGGTTACCATCTTTTTAATCACCGCGATAAATTATTTTCTTAACCCCTTTCAGCCTAAAAATATAATATCATATTACCGATTACTTTGTCAATCATATTTTCCGAGAGGTGGTAATCAATCAATAATTAAGTTGGGGAATTTTCCACCACGAGACAAATCTCCCTCCCGAACCCCGAATCCCGTTGAATCATAAACATAAATGACATTTCAGAACAGAAATTCCCCGACTTTTAGTAGTGGTTTAAAGAGAGGTGTTTTTTAAGGGGAGAGAAACCCTTTTTGAAAAAAGTGTTTCTCTCCCCTTAAACCCCTCTCTTCCCC
>SBAY01000143.1 GCA_005239945.1 Nitrospira sp. | reverse complement strand
GCATAAGTTTAAAAATATAAGCAGGGTAATATCTTTACCCTGCTTTTTTCGTCTTATCAGGTCTTTGACAACCTTATATCTCTGGCGGCTTCATCCAATTTGACTTGCCTCCTGAAAACTAATTTTTCTGCAAATGGGGTTTTAGTTTATCGCAAAAAGGCATAAAAACAGATGCTAAACGATAAATCGATGACTCCTACAAATTTTTTAAAGAGGTAAATATAATGCTTAAAAAGTTAAGTATTCTGATAGTAGCAACTTTAGTTGTCGGGTTTTGTGGAGCAGTTATACCAGCTGAGTCCGATGCCGGAGCAATAAACTGCTCAGGGTGGCATAAGCATAAAAAGGAAACTGGTACAGCTTTTTGCCGTGGGCAAATGTTCAATCAGACTGCTAAGAGTAGATTTACAACATCAAACAGAGGAAGATACTCCACCACGTTGGGAAGACTTCGTGATGATTATTACACTGTTAGGGTAGCAGGTGGGTGTATAGCGTCTGCGGTTAAATATGATGTTCGCGTGTCCATCATTACGACATATGTAACCCTCAACTATTAAACCTATGACCCGAGGCTGACAAAAAAGTAGGGAGGGAAGGGTGAAAAAACCTTTTCCTTCCTACGTTTGAGGAAAGTAAGCCTTCTGCAAAATAGAATAATCGTCATTGCGAGCGATAGCGAAGCAATCTCAACCCTGTTGCAAATAAAGGGATTGCTTCGTCACTTTGTTTCTCGCAATGACAGAAAAATTATATTTTGCAGAACTCTATTGAGGAGAGTGAACATGGATGTTACGAGTGGAACTATTAACCATCGCTAAAAAAAATCTTTTTAAGAACAAGATTATCACTGGTTTAATCCTTTCTTCAGTAGCCCTGGTAGTCTGCTGCCTGATTCTACTTTTGGCGATTAATGAAGCTGGGAAGAGGGAAATAGCAAAAGAGATTAAGGAGAGAGGTAATCTCAATAGAGTACTCCTTGATTACGGTGTCTTTACAGAAAAAGGATATAGGGGAAAAGTAAAAGCCATTTTATCTCCTTGCGACCTTCGATTAATTAAAAATAGTTGCCCCGCAGTTAAAGAAATAGGTTTTTATACCGTAACAGATATTGATGAGATAAGGATAGGAAATAGACAGTATTCTGATCTAAGTATATCTGATATGGGTGGCTTATTACCAAATATATTTGGTGCTTCTCCTGCGTGTCTAAAGGTACTGGATATGAGGTTAAAAGAGGGTAGGTTTATTAATAAGATAGATATGCTTTATAAGAGAAGGGTTTGTGTCCTGGGAGGAGAGACAGCAAGAGTTATCGGCCATAAAAAAGTAATAGGGAAGGAATTAATAACCAAAAATCCTGATGGGAAATTTACCATCATCGGGGTATTACATAAGAAGATGCCTCTCTTTACTACCTTGCCTGAGGAAATGGGATGGAAACTATTAGCCAAGAGTGAGTCTGAGATTAGGGAGCTTAGTGAAAGTGATTTAATCAAGGATGGCCGAAAGTGCAATGCTTTAGAAGTAAATAGTGCTATCTACATCCCTTTTACCACCTGGCAGGATTTTGTCAAAGAAACTGATACTTCTGTTATCTCTATTGGTGGGGTTACTTTTGAAAGTAAAACAGTTGATAGATTTTTATTCTCCTCAACCTCTTTTCCCGGAGGGACATTTGTCTGGATGAAGATAGATACTCCTCTTGAGGAAAAAGGTGGTGGAAAATTTATTGATAAGGAAGACTTAAGGGTATTTCAAGAGTTTTATTATCCTATTACTGAAAGACTGAAAGAGCCTCTTAATAGTATTCGCAAGGTGCTTCGTAAGAAGTATGGAGAGGATAAGTTTTTTCGCTTTACGAATTATGGCAGTCTAAGAGATGAATTAGAAGACCAGATGGAGGACTCAAGAAAACTGCTTGGGATAACCTTCCTATTTTCTTTACTCCTTTCTGGTATTATCTTAACCAGTTTCATGCTTGTCTCTGTTCAGAAAAGGGTAAGTGAAATAGGGGTGCTCCGTGCTTTTGGGGCAAGGAAGAAGGATATATTCTTGCAGTTTTTAGCCGAAGGTACTATGATTTATTCTGTTGGAATAATAATTGGAATTGTAGTAGGGATTTTAGGCGATTACCTGATAGTATCCAAGATATTACACTGGGAATTTTCCATTCCTTACTATGGCATAATCATCAGCAGTGTATTTGTGTTTTTGGTAGGAATTTTAAGCAGTGTGTACCCCGCTTTAAAAGCAGCCAATATTCCACCAGCAGTAGCGGTAAGATATGAATAAAAAGAGCATTGCTTTTGAGGCATTACGCTTTTTTCAAAAATTTTAGTTGACAGAGATAAAGATTTTGATTATACTTTTAATGGATAATGAAAATAAAATGGCATCCTTACTTTACTAATATATTAAGATATCTACTTGAACCTAAGGGTTTTAAGGTAGAGACCGAGGTTGAAGTTGGTAAATTACCTATAAAAATAGATGTTGTAGTTATCAAAAAAGACAAGGATGCTAATATTAGTTCTTTACCTTTTGTGTTTCAATCCTTTACTGATTACAATATCATTGAATATAAATCCCCTGATGATAGATTTAGACATGAT
>SBAY01000194.1 GCA_005239945.1 Nitrospira sp. | reverse complement strand
TTTAAAGACATACCTTGGTGTGGTTAAAGCGATAAACCTCCTTTTCCAACCGTTAGGTTGGGATTTGGTTGCGGCTCTGCTGCGCTGTGAAAATCTGTGAAATCTGTGGATAGAATTTCCTTTCCCTAAAAATATTTTGACTTTATCCAATATTTATGATAAAATATTAAGTTATGCTCAAAGGGGAAGATATACTTTGTATCTCAACAGCAGACTGGGACAATATTGGTGGCTGGACAAATAAACAGCACATTATGTCCAGACTATCAAAAACTAATAGGATTTTATACATCGAATCTTTAGGCTTGAGACAACCAACGATTAAAAAAAAGGATGTTTTGCGCATACTAAAAAGACTCAAAGACTGGTTTAAAGGTGTCCGAAAGATAAATGAAAACCTGTTTGTTTATTCACCAATAATCCTTCCATTGCATAAAATTAAGGTTGTTTGTGGAATAAACCATTTAATTCTCTGGCTAACGCTAAAATTACTTTTAAAAAGACTGGGGTTTAAAAACCCAATTCTCTGGACATATTCACCAGCGTCTTTTTCTTTGATTGGGCGATTGAATGAGAAATTGGTCGTCTATCATTGTGTGGATGAATTATCGGCTACACCAAGAATTCCAATATCTGTTTTAAAGATGGAGGAGAAACTCCTCAAAGGAGCGGATTTAGTCTTTGCTACCGCTAAATTATTGTATGAGAGAAAGAAGGTATTTAATCAAAATACCTATTATATGCCTAATGTCGCCGATGTGGCACATTTTATGAAGGATTTACCAATTCCAGAGGATATGGCTGTTATTAAACATCCGATTATCGGATTTATAGGCACCCTGGTGGCTTATAAACTTGACCTGGAGCTTATCAAATATATTACCTCGACACACCCTGAGTGGTCGGTAGTATTAGTTGGTGAAATAGCCGAAGGTGAGGATAAGGATAAAATAGAGGAGTTAAAAAACATTGCTAATATCTTTATGTTAGGTGGGAAGAGATACGAGGTTTTACCCGGTTATGTGAAGGGTTTTGATGTTTGCCTCCTACCCAATAAAATTAATGAGTATACCCGAAATATGTTTCCGATGAAATTCTTTGAATATTTAGCCACAGGAAAGCCCATTGTTCTGACTGAGGTTTTAACCGTTAGTGACTATCGTGACCTCTGCTACATAGCTAAAAATAAAGAGGAGTTTGTCGAATATATTGAGCAGGCCTTGTTAGAAAATGATGTGCAATTAAGCAAGAGACGAATAGAGGTGGCAAAAGAAAATACCTGGGAGGTCAGGCTTGACCAGATGTCGAAATTGATAGAGGAAAAACTATATCAGAAAATAGGAGAAAGAAAATGAGTGTCGCCTTAGTTACCGGCTGTGCGGGATTTATTGGCTCGCATCTGTCGGAAAGGTTAATTCAAGAAGGATACCAGGTGAAAGGGATTGATTGCTTCCTTGATTACTACCCACGACCAATAAAGGAAAATAACCTAAAAAATTTATTAAAGGAGAAAAATTTTTCCTTTGTAGAGGCGGATATTTTAAAGGTTGATTTAATGAATTTGTTAGATGGGGTAGAATACATCTTTCATGAAGCCGCTCAGGCCGGGGTAAGGGCAAGCTGGGGTAAGAACTTTGAAATATACACCCAAAACAATATCTTAGCCACGCAAGTCTTACTTGAGACGGCTAAAGAACTATCAACCCTGAAGAAATTTGTCTATGCCTCATCCTCATCGGTCTATGGTGATACAGATATTTTACCTATGCATGAGGATGGAACTCCCAAACCGGTCTCTCCTTATGGCGTATCAAAGTTAGCTAACGAACATTTGTGTTATCTCTATTTTAAGAATTTTGGCATACCCACTATTTCCTTACGCTACTTTACCGTTTATGGCCCACGACAACGACCTGATATGGCATTTAATAAGTTTATTTCGGCTATTTTACAGAATAAAGAAATCCAGATCTATGGCGAGGGCAATCAGACCAGGGATTTTACCTTTATTAGAGATATTGTTGAGGCAACCTTTGCGGCATCACAAACAGATGTCAATGGCGAGGTCTTTAATATTGGTGGTGGCAGTCGGGTAACCTTAATTCAGGTAATTAATTTAATTGGAGAGATACTGGATAAGCCAGTGAAGATGCAATATACAGAACCTCAACACGGTGATGTCCTTCATACCTGGGCGAATATCTCCAAGGCACAAAAAATCTTAAATTATAATCCTCTGGTTAGTCTCAAAGAAGGGTTAAAAGAGGAAATTGATTGGCTTCGTGATTCAGCCAACAGATGATAAATGTAATTGGTCAATTATCGGTGATATTGCCATAGAGGAAGGGATAAACAAGAGAAGAATTACCTCCTTTTCCTGCTTTTTTTTCACTAATTACTAACTACTGGCAGCAATCACTGACCGGTGGTATCCCTAAATAGCTAACTTGTGTAAAAAAAGGAGATACGGAAATATTGGAGATACGGGAATAGAACAAAATGGATTAAAAACAAACTAACTAATCAAATCTCCTTATCTCTATTATCTCCATATCCTCCCTTTTTACACCTTTTTAGATGTTTAGTTACAAAGAATAATCACTAACGAATTTTTGTGTTGACCTGAATTTAATCTTGTGATAAAATATTTAGGGTAGTGGGAAAAAGGGAAATGTATTAATTATATTTATTGCCCTATAAAAATTTTTGATTTGATATATTTGATTTACTATGATATAAATATAGGGACAAATTGTTAGGTAAATAGGTTGAAGGTAGGAAGGCTGAAGGTAGAAAGAACTTTAGAAAATGGCAAGAGAAGTTGTTTTTATAATCCCTTCAGTCTAAGAACCTTCAGTCTTCAGCCTAAACACCAAAAATTAAGGAGGTTTTAAAAGTATTATGGCAGGATTTGAATTAAAGGGGAAATTCTATGAGACTGATGAAGAAGGGTATCTGCAAAATTTAGATGACTGGAATGAAGAGGTAGCTTTGTACATTGCGAAAACTGAGGATATTGAGATGGACGAAAAACGGTGGGAGGTAGTGAATTTCTTAAAGAGTTATTATAAAGAATATCAGATTGCACCGATGATTAAGGTTCTGATAAAAGAGATGGCCAAGATGTTTGGCCATGAAAAAGGCAATAACAAGTATCTTTATGATCTTTTCCCGGCTGGTCCAGCAAAACAAGCCTGTAAAATTGCAGGTCTGCCTAAACCCACGGGTTGTGTATAAACAGAGAATAGGACTTATAAATCTAATAAGTCCTATAGGTCCTATTAGATGACATTAAATGATAGTTTGTCCAAAAATAGGGAATCTATTATCAATAGATGGTTTGATTTGATAGTGGATAGTTATCCACAAAATACGGCAGATTTTATAAAAAGTGAGAAAAACCGATTTGCTAATCCAGTAGGATGGATAATCAAGAAAGGCATCGAAGATATTTTTGAGGGGATTATTCAAAATAAGAGCGATGCCCAGTTTTTCCCTATATTAGAGGATATTATCAAGATTAGAGCCGTGCAGGAATTTGCTCCTTCCGAGGCAATATCTTTCATTTTTCTTTTAAAACAAGCGCTGTGCGAAAAAGTTGTTATCGAAAACAATGAATTATTCGCCATCGAATCTAAAATAGACACATTAGCAGGTATTTCTTTGGATATATTTATGAAGTGTCGAGAAAAAATCGAGCAACTGAAGGCAAATGAGGATAGGGTTCTAAAGAAAAGCAATTCGTAACTATCCAAGAGTTCTGCAATAATGAGAAATCTAAAAGAAAGAAGATATGCCACAAAGTCACCAAGACACAAAATTACACAAAAGGGATTTTAGGGAAATTTAGTGCCTTTGTGTTTTTGTGGCTAAAGAAAAGAGGACTAAGGATGAAAATCTTATTTCCATTGTTAGTGGTGATAATATTGGTAGGGCTTGTCTTTATGGGTGTGCAGGAGGCAAATCTACATTTACTTTTTGGCATCATCATACCTTATGTGTCTGTGACCATTTTTATTCTTGGAGTAATTGCTCGGGTAGTGAACTGGAGCCGTTCACCTGTTCCTTTCCGTATACCGACTACCTGCGGTCAGCAAAAATCACTTTCCTGGATCAAGCGCGACTGTCTTGAAAATCCATCTAATGCCGTTGGAGTCATCGGTAGAATGGCCTTGGAAATTTTAACCTTTCGGTCACTTTTCCGCAATACACAAACCGAACTAAAACAAGGTCCTTACCTTGTCTATCATGAAGAAAAATTGCTCTGGCTGGCGGCGTTAGCCTTTCATTGGTCTTTTCTTATTGTTGTCATTAGACACTTTCGCTTATTTATCGAGCCAATTCCTGGTTGTCTAAGTTTGCTTTGTAGCCTTGATGGATTTATGGAGATAGGCTCACCGGTGGTATTTTTATCCGGGGTGGCACTGCTTGGTGCGGTGAGTTTTCTTTTACTCCGTAGAATATTAAGCCCAAAGATATCCTATATTTCGTTAACTGCTGATTATTTCCCTCTTTTTTTAATCATCGCTATAGCCGCCTCAGGTATTCTGATGCGGTATTTCGTCAAGGTCGATGTCATCGATATAAAGGCATATACCTTAGGATTATTGAGTCTTCATCCTGTAATTCCAGCAGATGTCAGCGTCATTTTTTATATCCACCTGTTTTTAGTCTGTGTTTTGTTGGTCTATATTCCATTTAGCAAATTGATGCATCTGGGCGGGATTTTCTTAAGTCCAACCAGAAATATGGCCAATAATAATCGTCTGAAAAGACATATCAATCCCTGGAATTATCCGGTAAAGGTGCATACCTATGAGGAATACGAAGAGCACTTCCGTGAAAAGATGAAACAGGTGGGAATACCGGTGGAGAAGGAATAAAGAGAATTTTGGATTTTCGATTACTTCAAATCCAAAATCGAAAATCCAAAATCGAAAATTTACAAGGAGTTAATTATGGCTAAAGAGCCTAAACCACAAGAAATAATATCGCAAATAAATTATAACCCTCCACAAAAGTCATGGATGGACATCCCGGTTGAAATGAAGGAAGGGATGTTTTGTTATGGGGCAAAGGAGAAAAGCCTTCAAACATTAGATTTCCCAAATGTCAGGTCATGGTCTGTGCTTGAGGAAGACTGGAAACTTCCAGAGAAGTGGGATAAAATAGTTTTAGAAGGGATTGCGGAGCGGCTGAAAAAATATCGTTCTTTTAAGATTTTTATGGATATTTGTGTGCGGTGTGGGGCTTGTGCGGACAAATGTCATTTTTTTCTTGGCTCAGGCGACCCGAAAAATATGCCTGTCCTGAGGGCAGAACTACTTCGCTCAATCTATAGAAAGAATTTTACAGCCGCAGGAAAGATCTTAGGGAAATTGGCTGGTGCAAGAAAACTGACGCTAAATGTGCTCAAGGAATGGTGGTATTATTTCTATCAATGCTCGGAGTGTCGCCGCTGTTCTGTTTTTTGTCCCTACGGTATCGATACCGCCGAGATTACTATAATTGCTCGCGAACTGCTTAATCTTTTAGGTTTAAACATAGAATGGATTGCTGGCCCAGCCGCAAATTGTTATCTGAAAGGCAATCACCTGGGTCTTGAGCCGCATACGATTAAAAATTCTATTGATTTCTTAGTTGATGAAATAGAAGAAAAAACAGGTGTCAGGGTATCACCAACATTCAATAGAAAGGGAGCAGAAATACTTTTTGTTACACCCTCAGGTGACCTGTTTGCTGACCCGGGCACTTACACCTGTATGGGTTATTTAATGCTCTTTCATGAACTCGGACTTGATTACACCTGGAGCACTTACGCCTCTGAAGGCGGAAATTTTGGGTTTTTTACCTCTATGGAATTAGCAAAAAGGCTTAATACCAAAATATACGCTGAGGCTAAAAGATTAGGTGTAAAATGGATTCTTGGTGGTGAATGCGGTCATATGTGGCGGGTGATAAATCAATATATGGATACCTTCAATGGACCAGCAGATTTCCTTGAGGTGCCTACATCACCAATCACCGGCACAAAATTCGAGAATGCCAAATCGACAAAGATGACTCATATTTCAGAATTTACTGCAGATTTAATCAAACATAAAAAACTTAATCTTGACCCGCGTCGAAATGACCATTTAAAGGTTACCTTCCATGATTCGTGCAATGTAGCCCGCGGGATGGGGATGTTCGAAGAACCTCGCTATGTTATAAAAAATGTTTGTAATCATTTTTATGAGATGCCAGAGAACACCATTCGGGAAAAAACCTTCTGTTGTGGTAGCGGCTCAGGCTTAAATGCCTCAGAAAATATGGAAATGCGACTTAGAGGAGGACTACCCAGGGCAAATGCGGTAAAATATGTTCAGGAGCAATATGGAGTAAATATGCTTGCCTGTATTTGCGCCATTGACCGCGCCGCTTTGCCGCCTTTGATGAATTATTGGGTGCCGGGTGTGGATGTTACGGGTGTAACCGAGTTAGTAGCCAATGCCCTGGTGATGAAAGGGGAAAAGAAAAGAACCACTAATTTGCGTGGTGAAGATTTATCTGTGGAGGAAAAGGCAGATGTATGATAAAAATAAAATAATTCCCGGATTAATTATCTTTGTGGGCATAGTTGCCTTTCCCTTTTTCTATAATTTAGTAACGGCAGATTATAAACCAGAACCCAGTCTCGACACACCGGTTATCAATAAAATGTCTAAAAAACAGTGTGTCAGGCCAAAAGATTTTATGAAAACCGAACATATGAAGGTGCTTCACGAGTGGCGAGATTCCGTAGTTCGTTATGGTGAGCGGGAATACGGCGTAATTGATGGGGTTAAATATGAAAAAAGCCTTCAAAAAACCTGTATGCAGTGCCATTCTAATAAAAAGGATTTTTGTGATAGATGCCATACTTATGTTGATGTAAAACCGTATTGCTGGAATTGCCATATTGCCCCGGAGGGTAAAGAGGAATAAAATAAATGGGATTAGTCAATGCAAAAGTCATTTTGAGGAATCCAAGAAAAGATGAACTTGCACCTATTGAAGTAGACGCTCTTGCGGATTCAGGTGCAGTGCATCTGTGTATCCCTGAACATATCAGTATTCAGTTAGAACTGGAGGAGATTGACAAAAAAGAAGTTACCCTGGCAGATGGAAGCCGAAAATTAGTTCCTTATGTAGGTCCTATTGAGATTCGATTCAAAAATCGTATTGGCTTTGCCGGGGCGCTGGTTATGGGAGATCAATCTTTACTTGGTGCAATTTCAATGGAAGACATGGATTTGGTTATTATTCCCAAAACCAGAACGCTGGATGTGAATCCGGCCAGCCCAAATATTGCTACATCAATAGCCAAATAATCCTATAACAGGACGAAAGGAATTTACCAGTGTTTACATTGGAGGGAGAATAAGATGGATAGGAGGACATTTCTTAAAATAGGTGCTGGGGTGGTGGCCACAACGGCGATGGGACCATTACCTCAATTGGTCTCTTGCCTCCAGGCAAAAGAGACTAAAGCCTGTGCAAAAAATAAGTGGGGAATGGTAATCGATGTCGCTAAATGTGTCGAAGGCTGCACCGTGTGTATGGATGCCTGCCGCAAAGAAAATAATGTATCGGCAGGTAATTACTGGATTAGATTAGCCACGATAAAACCAAAAGTCCCAAATGCCAAATCTCAACCTATCCCTTTATTGTGCAATCAGTGTGATGACCCGTTTTGCGTTAAGGTATGTCTGGTCAAGGCATCTTTTAAACGCCAGGATGGAATTGTCTTGATTGATGAACACCGCTGTATTGGCTGTCGATATTGTATGATTGTCTGTCCGTATAAATCGCGGTCTTTTGTGTTTAAACATTATGAGGAAATTACTAATCCTGATTCCCCTAAGCGACAGCATGGGGTGGTGGAAAAATGCGATTTTTGTGTCAGCCGAATAGATAAGGGGCTTATGCCAGCCTGCGTTGAGGCATGCCCAAATAAGGCCATGTCCTTTGGTAATTTGAATGACCCCAATAGTGAGGTAGCTAAATTGGTTGCCACGGGTAAAGCCCAACGGATTCGTCCGGATTTAGGCTCAAAACCAAAGGTGTATTATTTAGGATTATAAGATTATAGGTCTTATAGGACATATAAGACCTATAATCTTTAAAAAAAAAGGAACTATGAAGATGAAAACATATTTCACCAAAATAGAAGGAAAATCAAACGGATTCTATATTTTATTAGGCATACTGGGTGTCTTAGCCATGGCTGGATTATATTCCTCCTATCTTATGTTTACCAAAGGACATTATCTCACCGGTATGAATAACCAGGTTCCCTGGGGACTACCAATTATTATCACCATTTATTTCATTGGGCTAAGTGCCGGGTCATTGGTGCTGTCATCCTTATCCTCGGTATTTGGTAAAACCGAATATAAGGGATTTTCCAGAATAGCGGTTTATTTAGCCGCCTTGTTACTGGTGGGTGCACTTCTGTCGCTGGGGCTTGACCTCGGCCGTCCAGAAAGAATTATGCTGGCATTTTTCTACCTCAACCCACAATCTATCTTCTCCTGGAATGGGTTTTTGTATTCAAGTTATATCCTGATTTGTGTGGTCTATCTCTGGGCAATGTTCAAAGAAAAGGACAAATTGGTTAAGGCAATCGGGACTTTAGCGGTTATCTGGGCAATTGGTGTGCATAGTGGCACGGGAGGAATCTTTGGTTTTACCAGTGGCCGAGAGTTATATCATTCACCTTTGACGCCACCAAGTTTTGTTGCCGCCGCCCTGTCATCAGGCACAGGATTGACTATCATTTTGCTGGTGCTTACCTTTAAAGTCACCAGACGCTTTTTAGACCCACAATTGATTTTCGGTTTAAGCCGATTATTGATTGCGTTTATCCTTGTTGTTTTATATTTTCTTGCTGTTGAAAATCTAACCCGGATTTATTCACCAGCCAGTTATGAGGCAACACATTTTCTTTTATTTAGTGGGAATGTTTATTGTCTGGTATTCTGGGTAGGATTGATATTTATTGGGTCTATTGTGCCAGCTATCATACTTTTTATAAAAAAATCCATTGGTTGGATTGTCTTTTCATCGGCACTGGTAGTATTTGGGGTCTTGTGTGAGCGGTTTATTATTGTCATTCCAGGACAGGTGCTTCCTTCAGAACTATTCCCAGGTTATGAGGTCAGCAGTCCATTTATGGATGGGGCAATGGGTAGTTATATTATCAGTCCGTTAGAGATTATTCAGGCAGTTGGGGTTTTAGCCATTATTGGTATTCTGTATATCTTAGGGCTAAAATTCTTTGCCTTTTTGCCAGAAGGGAAAAAATAAGTCCTATAGGTCTTATAAGTCCTATAGGTCCTATTCCTAATTTTAAAAGGAGGAAAATAAAAATGTCTGATTCAAAAACACCGCTTTTAGATGAGTTAGAAAAGGGTAAATGGCCAAGTTTTGTTAAGGATTTAAAGAAGTTAGCCCAGCGCAGTCCAAAGGCAAAAGACCTATTAGGACAACTTGAACTGTCCTATAAGGACAAAATGACCCATTGGAAACATGGAGGTATCGTTGGGGTTAAAGGCTATGGTGGAGGGGTGATAGGTAGGTTTTCTGATGCAGGAGACCAATTCCCGGGAGCTGCCCATTTCCATACAGTTCGGGTTAATCAACCTTCAGGCTGGTTTTACACATCAACAGCATTAAGGGAATTAATGGATATCTGGGACAAATACGGCTCAGGAATAGTCAATATGCACGGCTCTACCGGTGATTTAATCCTTCTTGGGGTAGATACAGATAATTTAGAACCACTATTTACTGATTTGTCAAATGCAGATTGGGATTTAGGAGGTTCAGGGTCTGATGCCAGAACCCCAAGTTGTTGTTTAGGTCCTGCTCGATGTGAATTTGCCTGCTATGATACCCTGGCACTTACCTATGATATTACTATGACCTATCAAGATGAGTTACATCGTCCATTTTTCCCCTACAAATGGAAATTCAAGATGGCAGGTTGTCCAAATGATTGTGTTGCCTCTATTGCCAGAAGCGATTTCTCGATTATCGGGATATGGCGGGATAACATCCGCATAGACCAGGATGAGATTAAAAAATATGCCGATTCAGGGCTGAATATTGCGGCGGATGTAGTTAATAAATGCCCGAAGAATTGCGTCGAATGGGATGGAAAGGCGTTAAAGATAGATGATGAAGGATGCAGTAAATGTATGCATTGTATCAATGTTATGCCTAAGGCACTTCGGCCAGGAGAAGATAAAGGTGCTTGCATTCTTATTGGGGCTAAGGCGCCAATTGTTGAAGGGGCTCAACTTTCTTCGGTTCTCGTGCCATTTATGAAATTAGAGCCACCTTATGATGAATTGAAATCACTTATCCGCAGGATTTGGGATTTCTGGGATGAATTTGGCAAGGCAAGGGAACGGATTGGGGAATGCATCCAACGAATAGGCCTGGGTAATTTCCTGGAAAAAGTAGGGCTTGACCCTGTGCCACAAATGGTTTTGCAACCCAGGGATAATCCGTATATATTCTATGAGGAGTATTTTGAGGAAGAATAGGACTTATAGGATTTATACGACCTATATGACTTATTCCTAAAATTTAAAAGGAGGTATTTTTAAAGATGTCAACACCACAAAGAAGGACCGATATAGGTCCACCACATTATGAGAAATTTTTACACCCAATTATCAAGAATAACTATGGTAAATGGAAATACCACGAGGTATTAAAGCCTGGGGTATTGGTTCATGTGGCCGAGGGAGGCGATAAGATTTATACTGTGCGGGCAGGCTCACCCAGACTGATGAGTAGTGATTTTGTGCGATTTCTTTGTGATCTGGCAGAAAAATATTGTGATGGATATTTGAGATTTACCTCAAGAAACAATGTCGAATTTCTGCTGGCTAACAAAGACAATATCGAACCGTTAATCAATGATTTGTCGGCCAATGGTATTTCTGCCGGAGGGACAAAAAATACCATTTCCAATATTGTTCACACCCAGGGTTGGGTTCACTGCCATTCTGCGGCTACAGATGCCTCAGGACTTGTCAAGGCAGTCATGGATGAATTGTGCGATTACTTTACCGGCAAGATAGAACTGCCGCATAAATTAAGGATTGCGGTTGCTTGCTGTTTGAATATGTGCGGTGCGGTGCATTGTTCTGACATTGCTATTCTGGGAGTCCACCGCCGACCACCAAAGATTAATTATGAACGGTTGTCAAATCTGTGCGAAATTCCATCGATTATAGCCTCTTGCCCCTTAGCGGCCATTAGACCAACTATAATCGATGGCAAGAAATCCGTAGAAGTGGATGAGGATAATTGTATGTACTGCGGCAATTGCTACACGGTTTGTCCGGCAATGCCGATTGCTGACCCGTTAAATGATGGGGTATCCATCTGGGTAGGCGGTAAGGTGTCAAATGCAAGAACTACACCAATGTTCACTAAATTAGCCATACCCTTTTTACCTAATAATCCACCCAGATGGCCTGAGGCTGTAGCGGCGGTTAAAAATATCGTTGAGGTATATGCCAGAGGCGCTAAAAAATATGAACGGGTAGGAGAATGGATAAACAGGATTGGCTGGCCAAAATTCTTTGACCTGACCGGAATTGAATTCACCAAATATCATATTGATGACTTCAAATATGCGGGTAAAACCTATCGAACCACTACGCAGATGGTGTAGAAATTTTGGTAAGCGTTCAGGTAGTGTAAGAAAAGGAGATGTGAAGATTGGGGAGATAAGGGATAAGTTCATTTCAAATTGCAAATTGTAAATTTAAAATTTAAAATTTACAATTTGCAATACTGGGGTTTTTAAGTCATACCCCTCCTTTTTTTGACTATTTTTTGTAAAAAAGTGCAAAATTTAGGTTGAGGTTAATGATGAGAGGGCATTCTGGGCAGGGGTATAATTAGGATCTATGGCTAACACCTTTTGAAACTCACTAATAGCTTCATCTCGCTTGCCAAGATTAATATATGCCCCGCCGAGATTATAATGAAGCTCTATGGAATTGGGCTGAATCTTAATCCCAGCCTTAAACTCCTCCATTGCCTCCTGGTATTTACCCATGGTAAAATAGGTTGTCCCTCGATTCAAATAAGTCATGGCATAGGTTTTAAGGGTATCAACCCCCCTCCTATCTTTAATCCTGCCAGAATAGATCCCGCGGGTGAATCTCAACCAATTTTTATGGGTGTCAAGTCCTTCAAGTAAATTGCTTCCCTGTTTTAATACCCGACAAAGAAGCCCTTCGATCGCCAGGGTATATCTTTGAGATAAACAATCGATGTAGTAGGCATAAGTAGGAATTGTTTGATAATTTCGTTCTACGGTGTCCACAAGCCTTGACCGACTGATGTCATCCAATCCATCCCCTTGAGGATTTGTGGGGTTAATCATTTTTTGTGGTTGGACACTTAAATTCAAATATGGATGTCGGGCTTTGTTTTGCTCCATATGCCAGGGATTTTTAAATAATATCATATTAAAAGGGGCAACATCAGTCCGCCTTTTTTCAATGTATTGCAAATACCATATTGGGAACAGGTCATCATCTCCTTTAGTGATGAGCACGGCATTTTTTTCCAGAGAGTTTAAAATATTCAGGCCATGGTCATAAGGCAGGAAATACCCACTGCGAACATCATATTGATAATTTTGCCACAACGGGAAAATAGGTAATAACAAGAAAAGTAGGTAAGCAGGCGGCTTGAGCCTCAACGAGGCAAGCCTCCACTTTTGAGTTACTACTTCTATTATCCCGGCTACTCCCTGCCCTATCCAGATACTGAAAACGATAAAAGCAGGTATGTAGTAATCCTCAATATTGGGAATGGTATAACGAATAGAATGAAGGATATCAGCGATGACAATAATGAGTAAAGTAATCGCCAAATGCCTTCTTTTGATAAGGAGTATCACCCCACCTAAGAGTCCAATGAGAAGTGGTAGTATGGTAAATTGCTCCACAAAGAATTTACTCAGATGCTCAATTAAATTACTGAATAAGGTATTCATGGCAAAAAAACCGCTGTAAGCCTCGGCGGTAATATGTTCTTTAAACCGTTCGAATGTGGATGGGTCGCCCCAATTGGCTAAGGGTTGTGCCTTTGCCCGTATGGGTAGATAGAGGTATAAAAACAGTGGTATGGCAAAAAGAATAAGGGGTTTAATTATAAATGAGGGTGTTAGGATTTTCTTGTAATTACATCCCATAGTTATTAAGACAAAATAAATGCCCGCCGGCACTAAGAAGATGGTTTGTAAATGATGGGTGAAGGATAGACCGAGGAGGAAAGCGAAGAGATAGAGGTAGAATTTTGGATTTTGGATTTTGGATTTTGGATTTTTTACTTCTGCCATTGCCTCTTGCCATTTTATGAAGATAAAGATAAGTACGGTGGCGAACAGGGCGTTCAATGTGTATTTCTCCGCAATTACGGCCTGTTCCCAGAAGGTTATCGCAAAGCAAAGCATAAATGCGGCTACTACGGCAAAAAGCATGGAGCATGGAGCGTGGAGCATGGAGTTTTTTGCTCCGTGCTCCGTGCTCCGTGCTAAGTGCTCCGTGCTTCCACCAATTTTCAAACTGATAAAATACACCATCATTACGGTTAATGCCCCACATAAGCCTGACATCAGATTTAGCCGATAGGCAATATTGCCTATGGGAATACAGGTAAATAATTTGCCTAATAAACAGTAAAGAGGATATCCTGGTGGATGAGGAATACCCAATAAATATGCGGCGATGGTCATATCCCCAGAGTCATGATAACCAACCGTAGGGGTTAAGGTCTTTAAGTAAATAAAGAAGGAGAGAAAAAATACCCCTAATCCAACCACGGTTTGAGTAAAAGATACTTTGGCAAAAGTTTCCTCCCTGCTTAAGATAGAGAATAGCCCTTTAATTCCAAAGTCCTGTTTGTTTTTTTTCTTAACTACCTTTTTCTTCTTTCCCATAACATCTCAATATTATACCCTATTATGATTTTAATGTCAATAATTTTCTTGAGAAGACAAAAATTCCCCAACTTTTAGCAATGATTTAAAGAAGTGGATTTTTTGAGGGGGAAAACTTTTTGAAAAAAGTTTTCCCCCTCAAACTCCCCTTTTCCTAAACTTTTTAATCACAAGGGTATGGATTTTATTTACCCAAGAAATGGGTAAATAAAATCCATACCCTTGTGATTAAAAAGTTTTGGGGAAGAGAGGGGTTTAAG
>SBAY01000186.1 GCA_005239945.1 Nitrospira sp. | reverse complement strand
CATCATTTAACCTTCAATGCCATTTTTGTCCCCAATTACAGGGACAAAAAAGTTAAATATCAGCTCTTTTTTTTCTTGACATATTACCACAGGACTTTATGGAACTTATAAGACTTAGAAGTCCTATTCCTTCCCGAAAAATCTAAATAATCGCGAAGACCGTTTTGGAAATACGCCGCCTTCGCTCATCGACCGAACATCCTCTACGGTAAAAAAGGCGTTTGGATTAAATCTTTCAATAATATTTATCACTTCAGGAAGGTCTTTACGCTTGATTATAGTGTAAATTACCTGAACAGGGCCTGTAGAGCCCTGGGCATCGATACTTGTAACTCCATAATTAGCAGAGTTAAGAAAATTTATCAGTTGAGTGCCATTTTTTTGAGGAATAATCCGGACAAGAAGAACACCCATAGCCAATTTCTCTTCCAGGCACATTCCCACAAAGGTTCCTGTAGCAAATCCACCGGCAAAGGCAAGATAATAAAAAATATTGGTTAGGTGTTGCATGATTTGGGTCATGGCAATCAACCAGAGCAATATCTCGAAAAAACTGACCAGCATTGCCAGGTATTTTCTTCCCCGGGTAATAGAAATAAGCCGTAATGTTCCCAGCGTAACATCACAAACCCTGGCCGAAAAAATAAGAATCGGCAGGATAACCCATTTGAATAACTCTGTGTCGAAAAAGGCTATATTGTTCATCTTTTTAGGAATAGGTCATATAAGTCCTATTCTTCCTTCTTACACGGCAATAGCCAGAGGCATAGGAATATTTTCCTCCTCTTTCTTCCTGCCGTTTGTTGCTATCTGGATTCCAAGTCGCTGTTCAGCGGATTGGATAATATCCTTCAACATCTGGCTATACGATATACCCGCAATTTTGGCCATTTTTGCCAGATGACCATCCCAGCACCAGCCTGGATTAGGATTTACTTCAAGTAATTTTGGATTGCCTTCGGCATCGAGCCGCCAATCAAATCGTGAATAATCTCTACAATCCAATCTTTCGAACAATTTTAGACAGCATTCAACAATAAATTTCTCCACCTCATCCGGTAAATTAGCCGGTATAGAGGTGATTTTCCAGTAAGGAGAATCCGGAAGCCATTTTGCCTCATATCCACAGATTTTAGGAAGTGTTGCAGGAAGAGCCGAATAATCCTCCTCGATAATTGGTAAAACGGTGTAAGATTCAGGAGAATTCCCTATTATTCCTACGCTGATGTCTTTTCCTGTAAGGAATTCCTCAACCAAAATAGGTTTTTCATAGCCAAATTTCTCACGAATTTCCGAAATAGCATTGACCAATTCCTCAATAGAGTTAGTGACACTTCTCTGGGTAATTCCAAAACTCGAATCCCCAAAATTAGGTTTAACAATCACCGGAAATCCAATAGGAAGTTCAAAGATATTATCCCCTGGTTTGATAAAGAAGGCATCTGGAACAGGAACACCTATTTCCTTTGCCACTCCACGAACAAGGGATTTATCATAGCAAAAGGCAAGACATTGAGGTTTGGACCCGGTGTAGGGAATATCAAATATCTCTAATAAAGAGGGCAGATGAAGTTCTTTTTGGGGGTCGTTGTTATAGCCCTCATCACACAGATTAAGCACCAGATCCATCTTAGGCTTTAATTTTATCAAGTCGTAAAATAAGGTATCGTGATTATTGAGATAGGCAAACTGATAGCCATTCAATTCTCTTAAGGCACTTTTCAATTTGTCAATGGTATAAAAGTCGTCATCGTCAAAGATACAGAATGGTTTCAATGGGTTGGGTTTACTTGGGTCACCCAGGATGACAACGACATTTTTCACTTCTTCTTTTTTCTTTCTGATGGGTGTCCATTCTTTCCTGACCACGCTGGTAACGATGATTCGTCGCTCCATCATACCCAAATCCTGATTTCGCTGGGAAGATGTAGATAAATCTCTACAGGAGATATCGTTAAAACCTGCGGTTCTCAGGACATCACTAAGGCTTTGGCGGGTGTAGAGTCTTTCAGCATAAAATTGTTCGGCAATAATACCCTTTTTTACATGACTAACGACCTCTCGTGAAATTAGCCGTTGTTTGTCCACTGAAAGTGAACGTTCCCGACAGACAAACTGATTTTTGTCTATCCATTCCCATGACCTGGGCTGAAATTGTTCCCTTAAGTATTCTCCATCACTAACATCAATAAGAAGTCTACCCCATGGTTTCAGCACACGGAAAATTTCTTTCAAAACCCTTATATCGTCCTGAATCGTTTCAAAATAGCCAAAACTGTTTCCTAAAATCATAACTACATCGAAGGTATCCGGTGGGTAGGGAAGTTTTCTCGCATCCCCTTCTCTAAATTTAGCATTCAAACTCTCTTTTTTTGCCTGAGTTTTTGCCTTTTGAATCAGATAATGCGACCGGTCTAATCCTTCGATATTGAGAAATCCACGACTGGCGAGTTCCAGACAATGTCGTCCCTGTCCACAGCATAAATCAAGAATTCTATCCTGCGGTGATAATCTAAGAATTTCTGTGAATAAATCAACCTCATTGGTAGTATGTTGATCAGTGACGACATCGGCATCTGTTTTTAAATAAATCGAACCAAATATTTGCTTCCACCAGTCAGGCTTGACATACTCCTCTAAGTTCACCACAGGCCCATACGACTTAACCCCTACTAAGGGAACCTTTTCCCTATGTAAGGGTCTGCAATTAGACGGTTCTATTT
>SBAY01000009.1 GCA_005239945.1 Nitrospira sp. | reverse complement strand
GTATTACCGAAGAGCCGTGTGAGGGAAAACCTCAAGCACGGTTCTGTGAGGGGCATTAAGCAATTAAAAGGAGGTTGTTGAATATGTCTACTCGACAACGGCTAATAGGTGGATTAGTATTAGGATTGAGTTTGGTGATATCTAACATATCCTATGGAGCGACCCAGGGTTCGAGCACATCAACTGTTGACGCAACAATCGTCGCTACACTCGTAATGTCATTGACCAGCGCAAGTTATAACATGGGAGCTTTACCAATTGGTACTACAGACAAGGCTGGTGCTCAAGGGGTATCTGTTCAATCAAATGTTGATTACAACATTAAGATTAAGTCTGATTACGCCACTATGAAAGAGTATATTACTGCATCAGCGGCTTATGCGACAGATACTACAAGAACATTACAGTATCCACTCAAGAGTAGAATTGGTGCGAATACATTTGCAGCTATTACTACGACTGAGGCTGTTGTACCTGGCGCGGCAGACTTAGAACACACCGGAAATGCGGCAACCACAACCAATATTGACTACTCGCAACAAATTGACTATGCTGACGAGGCACTTCCAACTACGAGAACTCACCACTGTGTACTTACTTTCTCTGTCTATCAAAATGCATTAGAGTAAAGGAGGTGTTATGTTAGTGGTATCACCACTCATTGGGCGTGCAGATTTGGTTAACATCTATACGCCCAGGGTATTATATGTAAATTTTTATAAAATAAGTAGAACTGCGGATTGTAAATAAATCCAAAATCGACAATCCGAAATCCAAAATTAAGAAAAAAGGGGGTAGAGAAAAATGAAGTTTAAATATCTATTAGTGTATACAATAGCGTCAATAGTTTTATTTTGGGGAGGGCAAAGTGAGATAAATGCCTTTGGTATCTCTATTACACCTGCAAGTATTGATAGGGGTGTAAGTGAAGATGACCATATTATCCCAATTACTATTAAAAATCCAGGAGATGAAACATTGGAGTATTTTGTCTACGCAACCAGCCTGGGTCAAAAATTAGATGGTGAGGCAATAACTTTAGATTCTGTTGATACACCATTTTCGTTAGTCGGGTTGATTAAATTTAACCCCACTAAATTTAAGTTGGCAGGTGGTGAATCGAAGATAGTAGAGGCAGATATAGATATTCAGATACCAAAAAACCGTGGTGGTGGACTTTATGGGATAATATATGTTGAGGCTCGACCTCTGACACCATCTGGTGAGCATGTTGCTTCTGTTCCAAGAGTAGGAGCCATAACCCTGCTGACACTTCCTGGAGAATCAATCAAAGAGGCTAAAATTACCGCACTTGATTTAGTCCAAAGTAAACAGGGAGAAGAAATACATATCCTATCAACATTTCATAACACTGGTAACATCTACCTACGACCAGAGGGATATGTGGTTATTAGAAACCAGGCAGGAGAAAGCATAGCAAAGGTATTTATAAAACCAGGGAAGATACTCCCGACCTTCTCTCGCCAATTGAGAGCCAGATGGAAACCAGAAGACCTGCAGGTGGGAGTTTATACTGCCGAGGTTAATATGACATTTGAAGGGAAGTCATTAATAGCTAAGAAGACCTTTGAGGTAATTAATCCTAATGAAATTGCCATAGTAAAGGGTGAAGTAGCTTCCTTCCAGGAAATAAAGGCTGTCCAGCATAAGCCAATCCCTTTTAAATTGCTATTTTCCAATATGGGAAATGTTAATCTACCTCCTGGTGGAGAGATAAAAGTTAAAGATTCGGAAGATAAAATTGTAGAAAGAGTCCCAATAGGAAAGGAGACAGTCATAGCGCGTGAGAGTAAGGAATTAAAGGCTATTTTGGCTAAAGGATTGCCAATGGGTACTTATACTGCTATTGCAAAGGTTAAGTATTCAGATGAAGGAATAGCAACCGCCCTAACTAATATTGAGGTAATTGAGAAGGAAATAATCCAGGCAGGTGAGATAGTCGAACTTAGTATACCAAAAGCTCAAGCCGGAGAAGTATTCATTCTTCCCCAATTACTCTTTAAGAATACCGGGAATGTTACACTCCAAGTAGAGGGAATAATTGAGCTGGAAAATAGTCAAGGAGTGACTGTTGGACAAATAACCGTAGAGAGGAAGACGATAGAACCAGATATGATAAAAAGGTTAGGTGGAGATTGGCGAGGAGAGTTACCACCAGGATTATACCAGGCAGTAGCTACCTTGATTTTTGGAGATGGAAAGATGGTGACAAAAACAAGTTCATTCCTGGTAATTGGTGATTTAAGGTAATAGGGGTCGAGGGGTCAAGGGGTCAAGTGATAGGTTTCTTCAGATTCACTTGACCCCTCGATCATTTGACCCCTTGAATCCTATTGTAGATTGTATGTAAACTTTTGACTAATACATGCTCTATTTAACCATTTAACCAATTACCAAAATAGGGGGGAGAAATAATGGGTATTAGAAAAATTAAGAACAATAAAGTTGTATCCCGAGCAGGATTAAAAATCTTCTTCATAACTATCATCATGGGACTATTAGTTGTGATAAAGTCTCTATTAAGGGAAGGAAGTTGTACGACTGCTACCCAGGAGGTCTTTCTTGCGATTGCTGAAAGGTTCTTTCAGCCTACAAAGCAAGAATTTGCCTCCAGAACTATCTCTCTCGAACCATACATGCTTGAAAAAACCATTTATGGAAAAAGCTATTCTTTTTATATTACAGCCAATAGTCTTATTGATATTCCTCAGCAAATTCAAGTCTATCCTGCCAGATTAGGCCAGGAATTAGATGGCACGCATTTATTTATAACTGAACCATGGTGGGGTACTGAACTAATTAATGTTAGTCCATCTGAATTTACACTTGAACCTAAAAAATCCATGAGGATTAAGGTAGATTTCAAAGTGCCAGAAGAAAAAATAACAGGTGGGTTTTATTCTGCTATTGTGTTTGAATCTACTCCCATAAATAAGAAAGATGAATCGGTGAAGACAGGGGTTATTTTAGCATTTACACTACCTGGAGAGTTAAAAAGAGAAGGAGTGATTACAGATGTTAGTCTTTTACAGGATAAACCAGATGAATCTATCGCTATCCTTCTGACATTTACTAACCTGGGGAATATACATCTTAGAATTTATGGAGATGTAATTATCAGAAATCATTTAGGATTAGAGATTGCTAATCTTCCACTTAGACCTCCTCAGGTTACCCTCCCTAATTCCTCATGCCAATTAAATGCCAACTGGAAGCCAAAAAATTTACCAGTTGGAACATATACAGCCCAAACAAATGTTAACATTACAGATGCAAATCCTGTGAAAAGACTAACTCAATTCGTTGTAATTCGTCCAAATGAGATTGGAATAATAAAACTTGAGATAGCTTCTTTTACTATACCAATTGCAGTTTGGAGTAGTCCAATTTATTTTAATTTATTAGCCTTTAATGCTGGAAATATGAACCTTACTACTACTGGAGAGATAACCATTAAGAATAGAGAGGGGGAAATAATAGCAACTGCACCTTTGTCTAAGG
This sequence comes from Nitrospira sp., assembly GCA_005239945.1. Classification (GTDB taxonomy): domain Bacteria; phylum UBA9089; class CG2-30-40-21; order CG2-30-40-21; family SBAY01; genus SBAY01. The sequence goes on along the minus strand of SBAY01000009.1, from coordinate 3,270 downwards.
TAACTATTCCTCCAAAAGGTACCAAACAACTACAGGCAGTTTTAACACAAGCACTGTCAATTGGTAGTTATACTGCTTGTACCAGGGTGGAATACGATGGCAAGATAAAAGTAGCAACTCAGGATTTTATGGTAAGTGAAAAGGAACTAACTCAAGAAGGTAAGCTACTTGAATTTACTATTCCAGTAACTCCAGCAGGTAAACCAATTATCCCAAAATTAATCTTTAAGAATACTGGAGAGTCTTCCATCTATGTAGAAGGAATGATTGAAATAATGGATAGTCAGAGAAATGTTATAGGCGAGATACCTATTGCAAGGGTAGAATTAGAACCAGATACTATACAAAATTTAGGCAAAAGTGCTGAATTAAAACTTTTGCCAGGAAAATATCAAGCAATAGTAACATTAATTATTGGAGGCAAAGAGATAATTACACAAGAAACCTCCATTGTAATCGGTAATTAGTACTCGGATACCGATCACCGATAACTGATCACCGATTATCAATTACCGGGGATGTGATAGAAATGGAAAAGGAGAATAAGATTTTTATAATTATTTTATTTTGTATCTTAGTGAGTGTAAGCAAGACTTCAGGATATATTCTTACCATTACCTCTTCAGGCAATAATGTAAATTTTGGCGATGTCAGTCCAAATGACTCACCATCTATAATCCCTTATGCCGCGCAGGTTGTAGTCATCTCCACAGGTGGAAACTGGAGTTTATCTGCACAGGCTACTGATAATTTAATAAAAACATCTGGTACAAAAACCATTCCTATAAGCCAATTACAATTTTCAGAGCATTCTTCTATAAATCCAGACTGGACTTCATTTGGTACTACTGCCCAGACAATAGCCTCAGGTGGTACCACCACCTCGGCAGGTATTATCAAAGACTATGATTACAGGTTAGAGATTAACTGGACAGACTACCCTGGTAATTACCATGGTACGATTACTTACAGTGTTACTGCCGGTTTCCTCGAAAGTTCATTTGCACAACCAGATCCATTCTCACCAAATAACGATGGGATAAATGATACTACCACTATCTACTATTATCTGGATTCTAATAGTACTATTACAGTTACAATCCGTGATGTTGGGGATACAGTAATAAAAACCTTACTCAATAATGCCACTCAAACCGCTGGAGAGCAATCAGTCAATTGGGATGGGACAAATGGCTCTGGAACTGTTGTCTCAAATAATGATTATAAATATTTGATTCAAGATATTAACTCTATTACCATTGGTTCGGGAATAATCACTGTAGATACAAGCACTACAACTGGGACAGGTACTGTCCAGGGTAAGGTAAAGGATGCAGGAAATAAAGACCCAATAACTAATGCAGTAGTTTCTATCTATGAGGCATCTGGCAATTTCGTTGGCTCGACTACCTCAAATACTACTGGTGATTATATCTTTAGTAATTTAGCCGCTGGATATTACTATTTTACCGCCAGGGCAAACTATTATTATCCAAAAACCTCTACCACCTTCCATTTGACTTCAGGACAGACACTTACAAAGGACATCTATCTTGACCACAATATATCTTTATTGGTTATTAAGCAAGTAAGTGATAAGAGTGTTCAAATTGGTGATATAATAACTTATAGCATTAAGGTTAAAAATATTGGTCATGGAAAGATAAATCAGGTTAAAGTAGTAGATAAATTTCCATATAATTTTAGATATATTAAAGGTACAAGCAGGCTAAATTCTGGCAGGTTTGACGACCCAACAGGTAAAAATCCGTATACATGGGAGATTGGAGATTTCCCAATTAATGAAGAAAAGACTTTGACTTACAAGGTGCTAATTGGAATTGATGCTGAACATGGTGACCAGAAGAATTTGGCAGAGGTATCGGGCACTACTGAAAAATGGGAGAAAGTAGTAACTACAGTATTTGCAACTGTCAGGCTTAAAGAAGGGATATTTAGAGATTATGGGATTATAATTGGAAAGGTATATGAAGATGTCAATAGTGATGGGATACAACAAAAGGAAGAGTCTGGAATTGGTAATGTAAGTATTCTTATGGAAAATGGTATAAGTGTAACTACAGATGATGAAGGCAGATACTCAATTCCAGCGGTTAAACCAGGCAGGCATCTGTTGATGATTGATATAAATACCTTACCTGGGGGATATTTCACAAATACCCCTGGGCCACAATTTATTGATCTACCTGCAGGGGGAATGGCAAAGTTAGACTTTGGGCTTTTATATTCAGTGGATAAAGGAAGTGGTACTCAAACCGATAAACCTGTTCTTATTGGATTAGCAGAGCTCGAGATGGAAGAAGATACAGTAAGTGGGAATAGAGAGGCATTTCGTAAAAAGTATGGAGATAGTGCAAGATATAAAGGCTGCCTGGCTTTTTACTTAAAAACCAAGATAAAAGATAAATACCAACTTACTACTTCACTTGATACTAAGAAAACTCGCAAGGATAAATTATCATCTCCTGCTAATCCAGAAGATTATTATCCAATCTATGGTGATGAGAGTAAAGTCGTTGATAAAACCCCATCCTCTGAGCCCGTGTTTCTGAATTTACAATCTAAAGATTTAGACCTTTTTTATGGCGATTATTCAATAGGATTAAGAGAAAATAAATTAGCATCATATAACAGAAGTCTTACCGGAGCAAAGATAGAAAAAGATATAGCCAATTCCAATATTACTGTATTTGGTGCCTCTACAAGACAGGTTAGTGCTCGGGATGATATACATGGGAGAGATGTTTGTGGTCTATACTATCTTACCCATTACCCAATTGTGGATGGGAGTGAGAAGATTAGAATCGAAACCCGTGATGATAAAAACTTACGAATATTTAGTTCACAAGAAAAAACAAAAGATGAAGATTATTCCCTGGATTATGACACAGGGAAGTTGATATTTGAAGAGCCTATACTTTCAACAGAAGGTGGTGGAATCAGATACTATATTGTCGTTTTTTATGAGTATATCCCGATAGGTGAAGATTATAAACATGGCCTTTATGGCTTTCGTGGAGTAATAAAACCACATAGGAGTTTAAAATTAGGTACAACTTATATCAGAGAGGAACAGTCTCCAACAGATTACTGCCTTTATGGTTTAGATGGTTCTTTTAGTTCAGGCAAAGAGTTTACTATCAAGGCTGAATACGCAAAGACCGATGGTGATTTAGAACTATTGAATCCAAAGGCTAACAACTCCGCCTATCTTATAGAAACATTATCTTCTCACTCAAACGATAAATG
>SBAY01000193.1 GCA_005239945.1 Nitrospira sp. | reverse complement strand
TCTGAATTGAAGATCAGAATGAATTAAAAATTAAAGTAGCGAAAGAAATTAAGGTCAGTTGACTTAAATATTTTAAAAAAGAAGGAGTGATTAAAATGAAAATTTTTAGTAGTCTCGTTACCATTATAATTTTAGCCTCAAGATTAACCTTTGCAGGTGGATTGGAGGTAAAATTCTTAGATGCAATTAAAGAAGGAATTAAACTACCGATAGCCGCAGTGGCTAATTCAGAGGAAAAGATATTTGTTGCTGACAAAAAGGCTCAGAGGATTTTAGTCTATGATTTGAATGGAAAACTCATTAAAAGTGTCGGGGAAAAGGGAAATAAACCTGGACAACTCAGTTCACCGGTGGATTTGGCTGTTTATAAAGACAGATTGTATGTTCTGGAGCAGGGAAATAGTCGAATTTCCTGCTTTGATTTTGATTTGAATTTTAGTGAGTCCATTGGTTCTAAAGGTAATGGAGGGGGACAGTTTAATTCACCTACAGGCATGGACATTGACCCCTATGGTAATATCTATGTGGCGGATACCTCCAATGCACGGATACAAATACTCAGCCCACAGGGTATCTTCTATGGTGCTATTGGAGATAAAACCCTATTCAAAAACCCGGTGGATGTAGCGGTTGACTCCCTAAGAAATATCTATGTGGTAGATAAGGCAAAGAACCAGGTTTCCAAATTTTCTGCGGAAGGTAATCCTGTCTTTGCTTTTGGCAGTCTGGGTAAGGAGCCTGCCCAATTTAAAAACCCTACCTCTATCGCTGTTGATAAAAAGGGATATATTTATGTAGCCGATGCTGGTAATTTTAGAGTCCAGGTATTTGATAAAGAAGGGGCATTTTTTGCCCAATTAGGCATTCGGGGACATGGGCCGGCACAATTTGAAGGACTTTGCAGTTTGTCTATAGACGAGCAAAATAGATTATTTGCCGCGGATGAAAAGAATAAGGAGGTGCAATTATTCGCTCAGGAAGAAAAATCAGGATTAGATTTACCTGCCTTTCCTCCCTTTATTCGAGCCGAATTTAAAAAAACCCTTCCAGAAATAAAAACCATTGATTTAGCCACAGACCTTGAATCTAATCTTTATCTTATTGACACTCAAAATAAAATAAGGGTAATGGATAAGGATTTTAAAGAAAAATTCCAGATTGGGCAAAAAGGTATGTCTCCCAAGGGAATAGTGGTTAGTCAAACTAAAAAAATATATGTTATAGACAGTGGGAAGAATCAGGTGCTGATATTTGATGTCGAGGGTAAATTTATTAATAGTTTTGGTCGCAAGGGCAGTGAACGGGGACAATTTAACGCTCCACAGTCAATAGCTATGGATAAAAATGGAAATTTCTATATTGCCGATACCAATAATTTCAGAATACAAATATATAGCCAGGATGGGATATTTAAGGATACCTTTGGTAAAAGAGGCATGGGCGAAGGGGATTTTCAAATGATTTCGGATATAGCCCTTGATAGTCAAGGAAATATTTATATCCTGGACGAAAAGGCAAATTGTGTCAAAAAATTTAATAGTGAGGGTAATTTTATTGTCACCTTTGGCAAAGGGAAATTCCTAAAACCAAAGGATTTATTTATTGATGCTCAAGATGTCCTTTACATCTTGGATGCAGGTAATCAGAAAGTCTGGTTATTCAATACCTCCGGTGAGGAATTAGCCGCCTTTGGCAGTGGTGGTAAGGAAAAGATTAACCTCGTCAATCCTGAAACCCTAACGCTCGACAACGAGGGAAATATTTATATTGGGAATTCAGCCGGTAGAGGACAACAGTTTTTTCTGCATCAACTTTCGTGCTTTGAAAAAGGCAATTATTACTCAGTTAAAGGTAAATTTGACCTTGCCCGGCTCGAGTATAACAAAGAGATAGCAAAAAACCCTGAAAATATCCAGGCGTTCATTAAACTTGGGGAGATTTATTTGAATGGTGACAAACTTAAAGATGCGGCTCTTGTTTTAGAGCAAGCGATTAAAAAGGCACCGAAGGATACTCAGGGCTTAATTTTACTTGGCCGGACTTATGTTAAATCAGGCAGGTTAAAAGAGGCAAAATGGGTTTATCGCCAGGCAATCGAACTTGCCCCAAAGATTACCCAGACTTATTATGAATTAGCCTTAGTCTATGAAAAAGAAAAGGATTATAGCTTAGCCATCATTACCCTTAAACAGGCATTAAAGGGAGATGATGACTCCAAAATCCAGGCGAAGATAGATGAATTAATATCTGCCTGGGGGAAGGACCATAAAAATCGACCTTCTTTAGAAATAGAAGAGGTAGAAATCGACCGCATATTTTCTTCCATCTACAAATATTATAATGAAAATCCCATCGGTAAAATTAAAATTCGCAATAACACCAATGATGTCTTAAAACAAATCAAGATTAGTCTTTTTATCAAGGAATTTATGGACTTTGCCTGGGAAATCAAGATGGATGAAATGGAACCATTTTCTATTGAGGAGGTGCCACTTTTTGCCACATTTAACGACAAAATTCTATCCGTGACCGAGGATACCCCGTTTTTGACCCAACTTACCCTGACTTACTATGAAAAGGATGTTGAAAAACAAACCAGTATCACTAAACCCTCGACATTGTATTCTAAAAATGCCTTATTGTGGAATAATCAGGAGATGGTGGCGGCATTTATCACCCCACAATCTGCTGTCATACGGGAATTTACCAAAGAGGTAATCGGTGAATTCCGTGGTGATGCTAGATTAGAAATGGTGAATGAAAAATTAGCCACGGCTTTGCTTTTATTCAATGCCTTATCTGCCTATAAAATGGTCTATTCACCAGACCCATCTACCCCATTCAGCCAGACCTCATTAAAACCTGATGTGGTTGATTACATCCAATTTCCATTCGAGACATTAAAATATAAATCAGGTGATTGTGATGATTTAACTATTCTTTTTGCCTCTTGTTTAGAAACAGAAGGTGTCGATACAATTTTAGTGACCACTCCCGGCCATATCTTCTTGATGTTTTATAGCGGGATAGGGGTGGAACAGATTCAGATGCTTCCTTTTGCTAAAGAGATGTTGGTTGTTTTAGAGGATAAAATATGGATACCCGTAGAGGTAACCAGGATTAGTTACTCATTTTTATCCGCCTGGTATCAGGGGGCAGAGGAATATAAAAAGTGGGAGAAGGAAGGTAAAATCGGGCATATTAATACCCATAAAGCCTGGGGTAAATATCAAACAGGCACCTGGCGGGATGTTGATTTTCACCCACAAATCCCTGCCAAAGATAAGATTTCTCAAATAGTCTATAAAGATCTGGAGACATTAACCCGGAAAATAGTCGAGGCAACAACTCAAGATTATAAAAAATTATTAGAGCTCGACCCAAAGGATACAACCGCTATGAACCAGATGGGTATTATCTATGCCAAATTTGGATTATATGATGAGGCTATCAAGATATTTGAGGAGCTTATCAAGATTAAGGCAGAAAACCCGGAGGCTTACGGTAACCTTGGCAATATCTATTATCTTCAGGATAAATTCGATGCCGCCCTCACCCAATATAAACTTGCCCTCGAATTAGACCCCAACAATGCCAGAACACACATAAACCTCAGCCTGGTTTATTTCAAGAAAAAGTTGTTCGATGAAGCAAGGAAAGAATTTGACAGGGCAATGGAATTAGACCCATCAATCCCTGCCCAGTATGGTGAGTATAAGAATTTATTGTTTTAGGTAATTCGTAAGCATTAGACTTTTGTAGTTGATTTCAGATTGGATTTAACCCCAAGGTACACAAAGAATACACAAAGTTCATGAAGAAAAGAATCCCTGTGTTTTTTGTGTTTAATCCTTTTAGTTTTGATGGCAAAAGTGTTGGAAACTGACACCTGATACCTGACACCTGATAGCTGAAACCTTACTCTTACCTTTTCACTTTCTTACTTTCCCTTCGTTGAAAAGGTATAGTAGTATCAATATGTCCGGCAATGGTTTCAATTTCCTTTCCTTCCACCAGAAATTGAACATATTTAATCTCTGGAAAGTTAGAGGTTAAGGTGTTAACGATAGAGAAGATGGTAGTGATTTCTCCACTACTGCCTCCAGGATGGTTTTTTACCAATTCAATCGAAAAGTCTATATAAGCCGTGTCTTTATGGAAATACAATGCCCTTAGTTGTGTTTGTTGGGGGATAGTGGGGAATAAATTTGCCGATGCCGGCCCTTTGATTAACTCATTGATGACCTCTTTGGCGAGTTTGAGTCTATCATCCAATCTGGGTATTTGATGTTCTTCTGGCACAAGGGACAGACCATCTTTAGAAGAAAAATATAGTTGAACGGTTATTTTCTTAGGCGATATAAATGGAATTTTGACAAAGGGCTTTTCTTTTTGGGAAAGGAAAAATACCGTTATTCCTATTAAAACAAAAGCAATAATTATTAGAAGAAGAAGTTTAGTCTTCATGAATTACCTCTAATTTTTTCTCGTACAAGGCCTTATATTCAATAATAGCCTTACCAATAGCCTCAGTCATCTGGTTTTTAAACTCTTCACTATTTAACTTTGCCGCTTCATAAGGATTAGAAACAAAACCGGTCTCGATAAGCACAGCCGGCATCATCGCATCCTTTAAGACCCAGAAAAAGGCACTTTTAATACCCCGGTCATCAAGATTTAACCTTTGACAAACTGTTTTTTGGATTATTCCGGCTAATTCGATACTTTCGTTTATAAATTCTTGTTGGGCTAATCCGCCTAAGATGAGTTGAATATAATCTGTTCCTTCGGTAGGGGTTTTTTCTTTTTCAAGGTCAAGCACCTTGTTTTCTATAACGGCTAATGCCCTGGCTCGTTCATCAGAGGCAGAGGCATCCGGTGAAAGATAAAAAACCTCAAACCCGTTAGCATATTTTGAAAAGGCGGCATTGGCATGAATACTAATGAATAAATCCCCCTTTTTGTAGTTGGCAAATCCAGTGCGGTCTTTCAAGGGGACAAAATAATCGTTGTCCCGGGTCATAAGTATAGTGGTTTCAGGAAGTTGAGCCTTAAGTAATTGAGCTAATCTTTTCCCTATCTCCAAAACCACATCCTTTTCTAATATGCCACTACTGCCAATGGCACCCGGGTCATGGCCACCATGTCCAGGGTCAATGATAATCGTCTTTATTCTAAATTTTTCAGTTATACTCCCTGAAATAAGCATAGGTGTTTTCTGACTAATTTCAAGCTCTTCTGAAGGACGGGTTGAGGAAAGAGGAAAATATTCGGCAATCGTAGGTTGATTACTCAAGGCTACCGGTGGAGTAACTTCTTTATTATCAATAGTTAATTTCTTGCCCTTTTTATCCCAACTAACGATAACATCGAAAACTTGAGGAAATCTGTCTTTGATGAATTTTACTGGAATAAATACCCTGCCGGTAATTAATTCGGCTGGCATATCCATTAAAACGGTTTGATTGTTTATCTGCACCAGGGCACTACCTATATTGAAGGTAACAGAGATATTGCCTTTGGTGAGAATAATCTTTTTGGTGATAGGATTCCACTGCGAAAAGGCTTTAAATACCTTGGATATATCCGTTAAAGAAAGAAGTTCTTCACCATCTTTAGTCAGAAATTCTAAAGAAATTCTCCGCTGATTGACATTATCTATAACCGTAATATCCGTCTGAGCATTAGTCCCTACGGCGGAAATATTCAAAAGATTAAAAACGAATATTAAACGAATCAATAATCTTATCATTAGCGTTTCCCTCTTGATATTTAAAAATTAAAAGTTAAAAATTAAAAATTGATAATTAATAATTTTTAATTTTTAACTTTTAATTTTTAATTATCTTTTTCACCCTCTATCCCGAGT
>SBAY01000379.1 GCA_005239945.1 Nitrospira sp. | reverse complement strand
TCCCCTTAAAAAAACACCTCTCTTTAAACCACTACTAAAAGTTGGGGAATTTTTGCTTATAATAAAAAACACTTGACCAGAATTATTTTTTATTGTATACTTATTATAATATGATTAATTGGTCAAAAATAAAATATGGAATAGTTCCTACTTTAGTAATTTTGGTCTATTTACCTACATTTCTCTGGATGAAATATAGATTTTTAGAAAATGAGTCAAATTATTCCCATGGGTTTTTAGTACCTATTATCTCATTATTTTTAATCTGGAAAATGAAGGATGAATTAAAAGAAATACCTGTTAGTTCTTTGCCTAATGGTTTAATATTATTTTGTATTGGCTTATTAATTCATTTAGTCAGCCGTTGTTTTTTAATAGATTTTGCCTCTGGATTCTCACTTATTCTGGTTATCTTTGGGTTGTCACTCTATCTTTTCGGTAAAAACATCACACAAAAACTCATCTTTCCTATAGGATTCTTAGTTTTTATGATTCCTTTACCTGATGTTCTAACCTTATTTTTAACCTTTCATCTGAAAATGTTTGCCACATATTGGTCAACAATAGCGATAAATTTGCTCGGTATCCCAGCGGTAATGGAAGGGGCAAGAATAAATCTACCAAATGATTTTCTTGAAATTGGAGCACCCTGCAGTGGTATTCGGTCTTTAATTACCTTGTTAGCCTTAGGAAGTTTATATGCCTACTTTTCCCCCATATCCTTTTCAAAAAAGATAATCTTGTTTTTATTGACTATCCCTATTGCCCTGCTATCTAATATTGTCAGATTAGTTTTTCTGGCACTCGTTACTTATGTTTATGGTCAAAAAGCGGCAACAGATGAACCAGGACACAGTATTGCCGGATTACTTGTCTATATAGTAGCCTTAGCCGGATTAGGGGCATGTGGGAGAGTTTTAACCTGGCAAAAGAAAAAGGAAGTGGAAAATGGAGAATAAAAAGAATTGGACCATAGTCATCTCTTTGTTATCCGTATCGTTGGTATTCATCATCCTTCTTTCTTTACCTTCGGTACCTACCAAAGACATCGGATTAGAAAATTTTCCTGAAATAATTGGGGACTGGCAAGGAGAAGACCAATCTATTGACCAGAGGGCTTATGAAATGTTACCAAAAAGCGATTTACTCCTCAGACTCTATAAAAATTCAAAAGGGGAGGTTATGTCCCTTTTTATCGTAGCCAGTAGTAGTAATCCAGAGGCTTTTCACCCAGCAGAGCTTTGTCTTGGAGGGGCCGGAGCCCAATTCCTAAAAAAAGAGGTTAAAGAAATTCAATTCGGTAAAGAGAGACTTGCCCCATTAAAGATTCAGGTTAATAAACTCTATATCAAAGAAAAAGATAGAGAAGACCTAACACTCTATTGGTTTAGGGTTGGCAAAAAAACTACCCATAGTTACTATATTCACCAGTTGAATATGATTTTCGACCAGGTAATGCGAAAAAGAAGTGTTTCAGCCATGATTAGAGTAATAACTACGGTTGAGAATGGAAAGGTAGATGAGGCATTTGAGCTGGAAAAAGGCTTTATTGAAGAAATATCGCCGCTACTTGATAAGTATCTCAGGTAAAAGATATAATGTCAGACATATAATTTTTCTTTGACCAATCTTAAATTCAACACATCCTCTTTATTATATTCCAACAAGGTGTCCAAATTTTGTTTATTTCCATAAAATTTATAATCATACCATAACTTAACCGCCATCCTACCATCTACTCCTGTTAAATTTCTTTTGATATTGAGCTGTTTTTCCACCCCTTTAAGTCCACCATACAGGTTTCTTCGCCAGCATTCATACATCAGATCTATGTGATGGCAATATTCAGTCAAATCTATGCCTAATCTTGCCTTGATATAGGGTAAATCAAATCTCGAACCGTTATAGGTATAAAGTATCTCCACATTTTCAATTATCTTAAACAGTATTGCCGAGGATATATCGTTTTCAAGCAATTGAATAAGTTCTTGATGAACGTTATCCTCCAAATATATCCCAATTACGGTTATTTCCCCTCTTGTCGGACTTAAGCCTGTTGTTTCTATATCCAGATAAGCGATGTATGGTTTTTCTGACATAGTTTTAATCTCCATTATGTCCTGTCTTTCTCTTAGCCCCGCCATGGGAAGACTTCCGATTAAACACCCCCACTCGCGCGGGGAAGACTACTACTTCCTTCTACATCCGTGTTCATTAGCGTTTATTCGCGGTTCAATAACTGGCCAGCGTCGGTTTTGGGCCAGTGGTAGCCCATCTTTGTTGCTTTTTCGTAGGCTGACTTGGCAAACTCCTTCGCCTTATCCCTATTTTTTTGCCCAAGATATGCCCTGGCTAAAATCAGCTCTGCCTCAGGTTCGTAGAGCTTAAAGCCTGTTCGTTCACAAAGATTTAGGACCTGGTTTGCCTCTCGAATAGCATCTTCATATCTTTCCATATCCAACCACAGCCTGCCCAACTCAAGCAAGGCTTCGATTTCAAGGAAAGGCATACCAACATTTCTGGCAATCTCAAGTGAGGTTTGAAGATGAGCCTCAGCCTCCTTGTGGTTTCCCTTTAGCCTTTCAATTGCACTTAGGCAGCGGTGATACCTTGAGATGTCGTTTATCACATTATATCCTTGGCAAATCTCAAGGTTTGCCTGGGTAAGCCCTAATGCCTCATCAATCCGGTTGGTTGAGATGAGGAAGTCAACATAGAAAACTCCCGGTAAACTGTAAAGCCGATCCCCATCTGGATCAATCTTTACTTGAAGCTCATCTGCCTGCTGGAATTCCTTTTTTGCTTCTTCATCTTTGCCTAAGAGATGAAGTATCCAGGCAAGATAAGCTTTTGAATTTACAATACCCCGCTCAGAGCCTGCTTTCTCTGCCAGCTCAATCGCCTTTTGAGCACCCTCTTTTGCTCTCTCAAGCTCTCCTCTTCGAAACCAGAGATCAGCCAGGTTTTGATAACCCACAGAGGCATTTTCCCAGTCTTTTGCCTCAATAAGCATCCAGACTGCTGTCAAAAATGGCTTCTCTGCCTCTTTTGGCCTACCTGTATTAAGAAGTGCCAGTCCTGCCTCATTGAGCAGGAAGCTCTGGGTGCTCTTCTCACTCACCAGCGGTATCTTTGAAAGGTCATTATTCGGAAAGAATGTTCTGGCAAGGGATAGGTCTATTTCCCAGGCACCAAGCTTCTTGACAAGGAAGTATTCCTCCCTTCTGTATATTTTCTCCCAATAAACATCATCATCCACCTCATCATAAAGCCCAGCCGCACAGCCATGATAGACCTGCTCAAACAGAGGCTGCATCTCTTCTAAAGTCTTTGGCTCATTAGGGGCTAAAGTTCCAACATAATGGTATAACCTGCGGTTTATGGCAATCCTTGCCTCTTCATCTAAACCTTTCTTAAAATAGTTTCTGATGAGTTGGTGGGTATCCCCTTTATATATCAGCCTCCTCTCCTCAAGGTGGTGAATCATCTGTTTAAACCCAAACTCAGGCATAGAGATGAGGGACTCATTGAAGATTACCCTTCTTTTTACCTTAATCTTCTTTCTAAAGACTTCCCTTACGGCATCATCATCGATGGGTCTAATGAAGCAGGAGAATATCTGCAAGAAAACCCGTTGTTCCTGAGTAAGTCTTTCATCATAGGCTTTTAGGATACGCAAGGCTTTATTATCTTCATCCTTCATATCATAGAAGGATATTTCATTAGCCCTTTTGGCATCCCCATCATAGAAGTCATTCAAGAAACTTGCAACCAGGGTGAGGCTCAGTGCATGACCACCATACTCCTCCATCAGCTTGCCAAGTTCATCATCCTCGCCCTTGATACCTCGCTTCTTAAAGAGATTTATCCCATCCTCTCTTTTGAGCTGCTCTATATCCATTGGTATGTAACTCTTTCCTTCATAATTTCTCAGATCTGTCATTGGATAGCGGGTGGTGATGAGGCAAAAACTCTCCTTTATCTCTCCACCTGCCTAGTTCTGAAGAAAGCCTTGCATTGAGGTATCCCTCAGGCTGCCGAACTTGTCTGATTGTCTATCTTCTTGTATCTCCTCAAGCCCATCAAGGATAAAGAGGAACTTGCCTTTATTCAGGTATTCCTTAAGTTTAGCGAACCTTACTGGAGCAGTCTTTAGTTCTTTTACTTCCTGACTTCCCTGGCTTAAGTAATCTAAGCTTGCTTCAAGGAAGGCATCCAATGACTTATTCTTGTAAAAGCTCCATCCAAAGATGCCGTCTGGTTGGATATTATTTTCTTTAAGTAGTTCATACCATCTTCGGGCAAGGGCAGTTTTGCCAAATCCACCCCATCCAACAAGGGCTACAACCTTTATCTCCTCACTCTGGTAGGCCTGGCTTATCTTTGTAACTTCCTCTTCGCGTCCAACCCAGTTTGGCTCTGACTTGGTAATATGGATGAGTCTTGGCTCAAGAATGGGTTTAGGTTCCAATACCTCCTTTAGTCTCTCCTTAAACCCTTCCTCTCTATCCTTTACCAATACATCACTCAGTTTGAATCGTGGGAAATAATCTGGCGGGAGATTTCGGGAGTGTAACTCATCGTGATACTCATAAGCTACCTTATCATCAATCTCATCATCCATCAGGATTACAATCCGCACATTACACAAAGACCTCACCAGTAACTTCACATCCCTATTTACCATCTCTTTTGAGGCAATCAGTTCAATATGGACGGTCTTATTCTTCAGGTGAATAATCATATCTGCCCGGCCTTTAACTGCAAAGTTAGACTCAATCTTCACAAAGCTATTTGGATACAGCTCTCGAAAGATTACCTCTAACCTTCGCTCCACTATATTATGGAGTCCTTTCTTAAACTTAGGGAATGCCTCCTTAAACTCTTGATAAGAAGAAAAGGGGATTTTATTCTTGTTCATCTTTATTTTAATCAACTAACAAACATCCACAAGGGCACATAGAGTATCTGGTCTTTAAGGTCTAATCTATCTTTTGTAATCACAAGTGGTTTTTTGGCTTTAAATATATCCATGAAGCGAAATAGTCCTGACATCTCTTTCATCTCTCCACGATATTTCACTTCTATGGGAAGGGGATGCAGATATGTATCTATGACAAAGTCTACCTCCTTTTCCCTTTCTCGATAATAATAGACTTTATCTCTCTTAGTATATCTTCTTAAGAGCTGATGTACCAATATCTCAACTATCCTTCCCCATAGCCCAGAGGTCTCTATCCTCTCTAAGGGAATCTTTAATAGGTTGACAAACAGACCAGTATCTACAGGATAGACCTTTTTGTAAGCTTTCATTCTTCCAGCTTTTGTCTTAGCATATTTCTCAAGGAGCCCGATTAAAAGCCCACAGCAAAGATAGTAAAGATAGAGAGAGATGGTCTGTCTTGATGTACCAAAGGAATTAGCTATATTTACGGTATTTAGCATTTGACCGGCATTTTCTATAGAATAGATTAGAGTCTTCTGAAGGAGCTCTCTATCTTCTACCCCAAAGATTTCAGGTATATCACGATAGACAACCCGTTCGGCTACATTATCCCAGAAATATCTATCTTTTACCTTTCCTTCCTTCAAACTAAGGAATTCAGGGAAGCCCCCTTCTAAAAGATAGCTGGTAAGAGACTGTTTTACCTCTTCCTCAAAGAAGGAGAACTCAAGTCTTAGCTGGGATAATTCTTTGTAGATTGCTGCTTGATCCCAATCCTCAAATGCCTCTTCCCATAACCCACTAAGGGATTCATAAAATGGGATGGGCTTTGAGAAAGCAGTCTTTAATCGTAGAAATTCAACAAAGGAGAAAGGAAAGAGCTGGTAAGATATTACCCTTCCAGCAAGGCTCTCTTTACTTCTCTTCTTTAAAAAGGTAGAAGAAGAGCTACTGACAAAGAATTTAAAGGGGTATTTCTGATCATAGTATCGCTTAAGATAAAATTCCCAACCATCTATATGGGTTACCTCATCCAATAAGAGATATACCCTGCTAGACAAGTCTCTTACAGCCCTTTTTGCCAGATATATTCCGATAAACTCTACTATATCCTCAAATACCCTTTCCTTGACCAGAAGAGGGTCATCAAGGGAAAGATAGAATATTCTCTTTGGCTCTACCCCTTCTTTAATAAGATAGTCAATAATCTGATAAAACAGAGAGGTCTTTCCTACCCGGCGAGGTCCTTCAATGAGCACCATCTGGGGTTGATCAATCACCTCTTTAATCTCTTTTAAAAGCCCTCTTTCTACACAGTCCATAAATTCAGGAGGGACACATCCTCGGCTCCACCAGTAATTTACCTCTCGAAAGACCTTAAAATTCTTCTCCATCTCATCCATATTCATCCTACCTTATTTTGCAAATACGGTATAAACAAGATACCCTCACTTCGTGAGGGAAGGGTTCAAGGTTTCAAGGAGTCAAGAGTTCAAGGGTATTATTAATAAAAAAATAGATTTTTAAACCTTATCTTCACTTGAACCCTCGAAACCTCGACTCCTCGAACCCTTTGTGAGTCGGTAATAAAAAGCTTCTTTTTCCAAATTACTTTCTTTAAGAGTAAAAACTTTGAAATTCCGATACCGTTAAATACATATTTGTTACATTTATGTTAACATAAAATAACATATTTGTCAAGCTTTTTGTATTACGAGCTAATATTTATCAAGGCAGTCAATCACTGTCTTCAGATAGAGCAAGAGAAGTCCCTTACTTTCATCTCTTATCAAACAAGCTTCTTCTTCTGATTCCTCCATCAGGGCCTCAACAACATATCTTAAGACTTCTATTTGGTTATAGCTATTAAGTATCGTCTTTACAACCTGGGTAAAGCCGGGCTCTAATTCTGCCTCAAGATATTCAAGCATCTTCATGTTTACCCTTTCTGCCTTATCCAAAGCCTCTCCAGTAATTTTAGGCAGAGATACGCTTCCTTGTGACATTATCTGCCACACCACTACCCCTAAATAGACTAACAATTCCCGCTCATCTTGATTTAAGGTATCACCACCTACCCCCATAAGATAGGCAATGATAAAGGGTTGCTTTCTGTTCATAAGGCTGACCAGTTTCGGCATCTCTGCCGGAGACATCCCTCCTATCCTTTTCCATGTCTTCTCAACAATCTTTGAAGATATTGGTTTCATTACATCCTCCTGATATATCAAATTGTAGTATCTTGCATAAATTGCTACAATCTTATATCGATTATAGACTCAATCTGGTAGAACTTCAGCAGGTCTATGAATTCTTCTATCTCTCTATTACTTGAGCCAAGGGTATATATCTCTTTCATCCTATCTCTTCTAAGAGCTTGGCAGCCTCGGTCTTAGGCCAGTGGTAGCCCATCTTTGCTGCTTTTTCGTAGGCTGAATTGGCAGACTCCTTCGCCTTATCCCTATTTTTTTGCCCAGGATATGCCCTGGCTAAAATCAGCTCGGCCTCAGGTTCGTAGAGCTTAAAGCCTGTGCGTTCACATAGCTTTAGGACATGGTTTGCCTCTTGGATAGCGTCTTCATATCTTTTCATATCCAACCACAGCCTGCCAGACTCAAGCAGTGCTTCGATTTCAAGAGAAGGCATACCAACATTTCTTGCAATCTTGAGGGAGGTTTGAAGATGGGCCTTAGCCTCCTTATGGTCTCCCTTTAGCCTTTCAATTGCCCCCAGACAGCGGTGACACCTTGAGATGATATTTAGCCAATTATTCTTCTGGCAAATCTTAAGGTTTGCCTGGGTAAGCCCTAATGCCTCATCAATCCGGTTGGTTGAGATGAGGAAGTCAGCATAGAAGACTCCCGGCAAACTGTAAAGCCGATGACTACTGATCTTTACTTCAATCTCATCTGCCTGCTGGAATTCCTTTTCTGCCTCTTTATCTTCACCTAAGAGATGGAGTATCCAACCAAGATAGGTTTTTGAAATCATAATATACTGCTTATGCCATGCTTTCTCTTCCAGCTCAATCGCCTTTTGAGCACCCTCTTTTGCCTCTTTAAGCCTACCTGTTCGAAACCAGAGCTCAGCTAAGTTTTGCAGAGTTGCAGATGCGCCAGCCCAATCATCTCCCTTAGTATCTCTCTCTGCAAGACAAGCTAAAACCTCCTCTGCCTCTTTTGGCCTACCTGTAGAAAGAAGTGCCAGCCCTGCCTCATTGAGCAGCCAGCTCTGAATGTGCTTCTTACGCACCAGTGGTAGCTTTGAAAGGTCATTATTCGGAAAGAATGTCCTGGCAAGGGATAAAGCAGTCTCCCAAGCACCAAGTTTGTGGACAATGAAGGCTTCCCCTCTATCTATTTTTTCCCTAAAAACATTATCAAACACCTCATCATAAAGCCCAGCCGAACACCCATGATAGACTTGCTCAAACAGAGGCTGCATCTCCTCTAAGGTCTGTGGTTTATCCTTTGCAAGCTTACCAAAGAACTGATAGATTTGTTTATGGCACAGCTTCTTCTCTTTCTCATCAAAAGCAGATTCAAAATAGCCCTTGATTAGAGGATGGGTTGTGTAGGTCTTTTCTGCTTCATCAAAAGAGATAAGCCGCCAGTCCACAAGGCCATTAACCAGGTCTTTGAAATCAAGTTCACTCATCTTAACCAAGGCATTATTGAACCCCATCTTACACTGAAAGACACCAGAAAACTCCCTCTCAGTCACTTCTTTACGAAAGAGCGAAAATATCTTCAGAAAGCAAAGCTCTGCTTCACTCATCTTCTCTGCATACCTGCCTAATAGCTTGTTCACATCCTTGAATCTCTTCTCATCACTGAGAACAAACTCAATCTTTGGCGATTCTTTTATATTTCCACCATGGTATTTCTTCAAAAAACCAGCCAGCAATGTCAAACTCAAAGCATGTCCTTTGTATCTCTCAATTACCTCCTCCATTTCCTCATCATTTCCCTTAACTCCTCGTTTCTTTAGCATATCCAGGGCATCAGGAAGACTTAAGTCAACCAATGATAGGCTGTTGTAACCCTGCTCCTGCCATTCATCCAAATCCTTCAGCGGATAGCGGGTAGTAATCAGACACAAGCCTGAGGCAGGTGCATCTGCTAGATAATGGAGCAGTTCTGTCAGTTCACGGTGTTCCATCCTTCCAAACTCATCCCCTGATTTCTGCATCTGCTCTAAGCCATCCAGGATGATAAGATATTCGACCTTGACGATAAATTCCTTGATATTTTCTACCTTCTCCCAGGTGCTCTTGATGGTCTCTGGGTCTATCTCTCCTCTACTCACATATTTCAACAAGGCATTCAAGAAGGCTTCAAGATAGGCATTACGATAAAACCCCCACCAGAAGATACCATCAGGATGGAGTGTAGTATGGAGTGCAGTGTTCATGACACTGCATGCATCGACATGGTCGAGGCACTCCAAAGAATCATACCACTTTCTCACCAGGGCAGACTTTCCCACCCCTCCCCAACCAATCAATGCACCGATTCGCACTTTTGGGTCTTTGTACCATTCAGTGATTGTCTTCAGCATATCTTCTCTACCAACAAAATTAGGTTCAGGTGGGGTCTGGTTGTGTAAGCTGAGAGAAAGGGATGCTATTTTACCAACTCCTTTAGGTGTTCTTTGAGGTGGCTCTGGATTGCCAAAGCCTTCGCCATAGACATTGTATATCTTGAGTATTAGTCTATGTTTTACCTCAAATTCACCCAGATAATGAAATAATCTCTCATACTCTTCTTTCACTCCAGAAAGAGGTTTGGCTATCTCCTCTGAGGCTAAGATATGACCAGCATCACCACAGTCCATCACCCTTTGGGCAAGGTTGATACCACCACCAATGATATTTTCCTGTTTTTTTATATCCTCCACCAGATACACAGGCCCTGTATGCATTCCCATCCGCAAGGGAATACCTGCCTTCTTTACCTTTGGGGCTATCTTACAAGCAGTCAATAGAGGAGATTCAGGATTCGTAAGGAAGGCAATGGCCATTCCATCACCAGTAGGGAGCATCAGCCGTCTCTCCTCAGGCAGGCAGTCTTTGACGATCCGGTTAAGAGTCGCCATAGTTTTGACCTGCTCATCAGCCTTGAGTTTAGAGTAACCAACAATATCCATAAAAAGAACATGGGCTTGTTTTAATTCTGGCTCTTTAGGCAAAGGCCGTTCCATCTCTTCCTCATCAGAAAGTGGCCTTTTAATAGACTCAGATTTTATAGGAAATTTACTCTTTTCCCACTGAGATTGAATTTCAGATTTTATTTGATTGGCGATTTTGCTCATTTCAGGATCATCTCCTTTACTGAGTGTATTAAGAAAATCCCATACAGAGCGAGCACGAATTGAAGATAAAAGCCTTTTGTCATCTTCAGCAAGAATGTTTGGAGAAACTGTTTTGACAGCTTTATCGAATAATTCGACCGAGAAGAACTGCAAACTCCATGCTGCTCGAAGCCGAGGCCTTCGCATCGTCCCAAAGACATAATCCAAGAGAGACTGACATACCCAAGAATCATTCAAATATTGCTCCAGGTAAGTACACCATTTATTCTTACCTGTATGAATATTATCGAATAATTTTGTTGATTCCGCAGATGAAGTCTCAACACTAACAGTTTTCGGTGATATTACAGAAGCAACCTGCGGAGCCACTTTAACATCCTCTTCTGCCTGGATAATTGTTATATTCTGGCTATTGGTAATATTTACATTCTGCTCCATCTTTTGTCTTTCACCTGAAAATCCTCTGCTTTGTTGGAGTTAATTCTTTAGAATTTTATCGGCATAAAAGGCTAAAGCCTAAACTCCAGTCGTCAGAGTAAATTGGTATTTTCATCCGCTTCTGTGCCAACTTGTCGGCATGTATGTTTCATTCATTGAGACACCTTCAGTGGATTTATAACCTCTAAGAATTCAAACTGCTTAAAATGAGCCTCGTTTGCAGTGTAAATGCCTTCTACGCCATTGTCCATCATTGTGGCTATCAGAACCAGATCAAAGATATTCTGTTTTGAAGTTTCGTATTTCTTGAGTAAGGATAATGTATTTTGCAAATTGGTCTTTTGGGAGAATATTTTCTTTACATTTGAAGCCATCATATACAGCCTTATTGTCTCTTGGGCCTCTTTGGGTAAAATGGGAGATTCTACCCTTTTTGGATCAGTAATGATGGCGTAGAATTCGTATAGGGTCTGATAGGCCAAACAGGCATTGATTTTGCCTGTCGTAGCCTTATCCATTATCCCTGAGGCAAGTTTTTGATGTGGGGAATCCTCATTGGCGGCGTAAACCAATATATTAGAATCTATCAGATAAATAATCGCCATATATCTCCTTTCGGGTAATCTTATCTTCATAGATTTCCCCTAAATGAAAGGTGGGAAATTTCTTCAAGACAAATGGCTTTTTTTTTGTCTCAGTTACCTCAGCCTTTTCCTTGTATCCCTCCCAAGCCTTAGTCTTAAGCCACTGGAGAATAACATCCTTGGGAAAGAGAATATTTTTGCCTATCTTTACTGCCGGTATCTTGCCTTTATTTACACTCCGATAGATAGCCAGAGGTTTTACCCCTAATATTTTTGCCATCTCCTCGACATTATAAACTATCTTTTCCATCTTTTTAATCTCTTTTATTCTCATTTGAATACTATTATATGACACTAAAGACACTTTGTCAATCATTATTTCTTCAATTCAGACATTAGACTTTAGACATCAGACTTAGAGTAAACATTCAGCGTTCAGCCGTCAGCGTTCAGATGGAGAAAAAGATAATGTATAAACACCTGTCTCATCAAAAAACTGAAAGCTTAAGCTTCCGGTTAACCGCTTACGACTTAAGTCTAATGTCTGATGTCTATGGTCTAATGTCTGAATTGAAGTCATTATTTGCAATACTCAGCAATTCTCATTATGGCAAATTTATCTTTACTTGACAGCTCCTCAAATTCCATTTCGTGCCTTCATCTTTTCGTTATTTCGTGATAAAAAATCCCTTTCAAATTGTCTATTTGTACTGCAAGTCTGTTATCGCACTACTCCTCTATGAATCCTATATAAGGCAGGTTTCTGAATTGTTCAGCGTGGTCTAAACCATAACCGACAACAAACTTATCCGGGATGGTAAAACCTACATAATTTACATCTACTTCTACTTTACGACGGGAAGGTTTATCTAAGAAGACACATATCTTTATCGTTTGCGGATTAAATTGCTCTAAATACCCTTTGATTGCCTTTAAGGTAATGCCGGTATCGATTATATCTTCCACCAGGAGAATATGTTTCCCTCTGATAGATTTGGTATTTATCCCTGTCAGTTTGACCTTTCCAGATGTTACCTTTTTTGAGCCATAACTTGATGCCTTTATAAAATCACATTTTATCCCTATCTTCTCTAATTTCCGGACTATGTCAGCCATAAATATCCATGAACCTTTTAGGATACTTATGACTAATAGTTCTTTGTCTTTATAATCATTGGATACCTGTAAGGCAAGCTCTTGAACCTTTTCTTTGATAGCCTCCTCTGAAATAAGTACTGGTATGTGTTGAGTAGACATCTTTTCAACCTCCTCGTAGAATTAAAAATTATGAATTAAAAATCATAAATTCTTTTCTCTTTCCTCAATTTTTAATTTTTAATTCATAATTTTTAATTACTCAACCTCCTCAAATATTAGCCTTCCGCTTATAAAGTATGGTCTGTCAAAAGAAACAGTTCGGGCTTGTTTAAGTCAAAGAACTCCCCTTCGGATATACCATCTATATTGAACAATACCTATACCTTTGCCCAGATTCCTTCTAATGTTTTATTGCCGTCACAGTCAGAACGAATAGTTGTCATTAACTTTTAGATTTCCGCTTTCACTCACTCCTATCGAAGTCGCCCGAACTATATTTTCACTTACCACAGTGCGAACGCTTCCCGAATAGTTAATGGTCTGTTGTCCCATCAAAAAGTCAAGAAAAAATTGACAAAATGTCATTTAAGAATTAAAAGTGGACACTTCTTAAAGCCCCCAAGATTGGGGGTGGGGGGGGGGTTGAAAAACTTTTTAACATTAGTAGTAGTAATGTGGATAGTGTGGGTAATTCCAATGGAGTTATCCAGGCAATTGTGAATAAGTCAAAGACTTATTCAAGCGATTGTGGGTAACTTATGGGCAACTCGAAGAGTTGTCCATCAAGTTATCCATCTGAAGCGTCAATTGCGTCACTATCCACATTTTTTTAACTTTCTTGCTCTTTCAGGTGTCCACTTTTAAATTTTAGCTAACAGAAAAAATTGATAAAAACCAATAAATTCTGTATAATTCTAACTGGTTATCATTACTTTTTGCATACTATTCAGAAAAACAGGATAATAGACTGATATTCCGTTACTTAAACACCGCCCCAGTGCCGGCAGAGGTAACTTGTTGTGCATAGCGGTAGAGATAGCCTTCTTTTATTTTGTAATCTGGTGTTTTCCACTGGCTAAGCCTGTGGTCTATTTCTGTTTGAGGTAGTTCTACATCCAATCGTTTATTGGGGATGTCTATCTTGATTATATCACCATCCTTGAGGAGGGCAATTGTGCCGCCTTCCTGTGCCTCAGGGGAGATGTGACCAATAGCCGCACCGCGACTGCCACCAGAGAACCTGCCGTCGGTAAGTAACGCTACCTCCTTATCCAATCCTACGCCGGCAATTGCCGATGTTGGACCGAGCATTTCACGCATCCCGGGTCCACCTTTAGGACCTTCGTAACGAATAATGACTACATCGCCCTTGTTTATTTTTCCTTCAAGGATTGCCTTCATTCCATCCTCTTCAGAATCGAATATTCTTGCCGGCCCACTATGCACCAACATATTTTTATCTACTGCAGATTGTTTGACTACCGCACCCCCAGAGGCAAGATTGCCAAAAAGAATAGCTATCCCACCATTATTTGAATAAGGGTCCTCAAGTGGTCGAATTACCTGTGGATTGAGATTTTTAGCTCCCTGGATGTTATCCTTCACCTGCTTACCTGTAATCGTAAATGCATCTAAATCGAGCAATCCCTTTTTATTTAATTCAACCATAACGGCAGAAATCCCGCCTGCCTTGTCCAGATCCTCAATGTGATGTGTGCCTGCAGGAGAAATTTTGCAGAGATTAGGTGTCCGACTGGATATTTCATTAAATAAATTCAGGTCAATCGTGATTTTTGCCTCTCTGGCAATAGCCGGTAGATGTAAAACCGTATTCGTTGAGCAACCAAGTGCCATATCTACCGCTATAGCATTCCTGAATGCCTTCTCCGTAGCAATATCACGCGGTAATATTTGCTTTTCAACCAATTCCATTATCTTCATTCCGGTAACTTTAGCCAGTCTTTTTCGCCTGGCATGGACGGCCGGAATAGTTCCATTATCCGGCAATGCTAATCCCAATACCTCAGCCATACAATTCATAGAATTAGCCGTGAACATTCCGGCACAAGAACCACAGCCAGGACAGGCCTCATCCTCTAATTGTTTCAAATCCTCATCTGTAATCTTCCCGGCCGCATAACCACCTACACCTTCAAAAACCGTAATTAAATCAATTACCTTTCCTTGCAGCTCACCGGCTAACATAGGTCCACCACTTATCATTATAGCCGGAATATTCAGTCTCAACATGGCCATGAGCATCCCCGGGATAATCTTATCGCAATTTGGCACGACAACCAAACCATCAAACGAATAGGCCATAGCCATAGTCTCAACTGAATCAGCAATTAATTCCCGTGAGGCTAAGGAATACTTCATTCCTTTGTGCCCCATGACAATACCATCACAAATACCAATGGTAGAAAATTCCATTGGTGTGCCGCCGGCAAGCCTGATACCTGCCTTGACTGCCTCGACAATCTCGTTTAAGTGAATATGTCCCGGGATAACTTCATTACTTGAGTTAGCAATGCCGATAATCGGTCGGGCTATCTCTTCGTCGGTATAGCCCATAGCCTTAAATAGTGAGCGATGTGGGGCTCGCTCAATGCCCTTTTTCATTAAATCCGACCGCATGATACATTCCTCCTCTTGAATATTCAAAATAAGGTATAATCTATACTTGAAGGGGGCATGATTTGCGATTCCGTATCTGATTAGATTGTCAGGTTCAAGATTGGAAAACCAACCCTTCAACCGTGAACATAGAATCGTGAACCATGGAACTGAGAATCTGAGTTGCAAAAATCACAGATTGTGCCCCTGTTGAGTATAATTATAAAATTATTATAGCATTTTTTTTGGCTTGTGTCAAAAACTATTTTCTTAAATTGAAAATCCGATATAAGGATGAGTTTCTAAAAAAACACCTACATTTTAAACAAGGCAAGGGAAAACCGAGAGCATTCTAAAAAGAACTTTCTGGTTA
>SBAY01000262.1 GCA_005239945.1 Nitrospira sp. | reverse complement strand
TTCAAAGAGCTTTTAATCTGGAGCCACCAACAAGGGAAAATGGGCAAAACCATTGAATCTGTATTGGCAACTCTCTAAAAAACGCAAAAGTTCAGTCATTAGATGGTGGAGTGTATTATACCAGTAATAAAAACCATTCTTCCCAACATACGGTTGGAATTTATCTTACTACCACTGGAAGAACCGATAATTTCGGATATAATCTTAATCGATATCAAGAATTTCCAGCACAACTTTTTGGAGAGTATCAGAAAGAAAATATGCAAGGGCTAAATGACAAAAATTTTGAGGAAACTGTAGCCGCTTTAAATACCCCTGAGAAGGTTGCTTCATATATGGACCAATTCTTCCAATATTACCATGACGATAGAGTTATTCCTCAAACCCCGAGGGAAATCTTTGAGAAAAAGATGGGTGATTGTGATGACCATGCAAGATTTGCCAGTTGGGTTTTAACTCACCATGGTTATGAATCTTATGCGTTAACCTATTATGGCCGTAAGGTCTCACATGGAATCTGTGTTTATAAGAATCACCATGGGAAATGGAATGCGATAGAATATGGTAATATTTTTTATGCCCAGGCAGATAATCCCGAGGAACTTATGGCTAAAATAGAACCAAATATGCTTAAATATACACTTTTCAAACCAAATGACAACTACGAGGTAAAATCATATCTTCAAAGTCAAACCCTGGGAAAAATCATTAATTGGTTCTGGGCAGATTGATAAAAATATGGAGCGACTAACTAAAAGACAAATTATTCTTATTTTTACAGTGATGTGGATGATGTTTTCTTACAGATTAGTTAATGCCTCAAATTATAGTCCCAATTCAACATTAACCCTTACCTTAAAAGAGGCAATATCTATGGCCTTAGGCAATAATCAAACGGTACTAAAAGAGGCTAAGAATAACCTGCAATTAGCACATCAAAATTTAATAGCAGTTCATAAAACTTATCAACCTAAAATTAATCAAGATGCCGCCAGCCAAAGAACAACAAATGAGAATGAGATTACTTCAACTACACAGGATAAACATTCTATTTCATTAAATTCTACCTGGTCAAAAATTATCTTTACCTCCAGACTTTTAACATTATCCGAAGGGTACAATTTAACTGCCACCAATGATAAAAACTATGCATCTAACAAATTCTCAAGTAACCCCTATATTGGCATAGAATTAATTCAGCCACTAAGTGAAGGTGGAAGATTGCAACAAAGATTACCTCTTATAAATAGTGATGAAAATCTACAACTGGCAAAGATAAATTATGTATTAATAGAAGAACAACTTATATTAGATGTTATCAATAATTACTATCAACTCATAAGAATTAAGGCATTGATTAAACAGGCAGAAGAACAGGTAGAATTATCCAGACAATTATTAAAATGGACACAAGCCAGCTTGAAAGCAGAACAAATTCCAGAATTAGATGTGATGAATGCCAGAGTACAATTGGCTAATGATGAGGATTTTTTGGTTCAGGTTCAGGAACAACAAATAACCCTACAAAAAAATTTCATAAGACTACTTGGGGTAAATGAAGATTTGACACTTGAATTAAGCAATGAGATAAATGTTAAAATTTTAAATAAAAATAAAGATGTTGATGAAAGTATTAATGAGGCACTTAAAAATAGATTAGAACTAAAAAGAGCAAAAATAGAAATAGAGCAAATTAAAAGAAATATCCCCATTTCTAAAAGTAGCAATAAACCTACCTTGAATATATCAGGAAATTACAGTTGGACAAATGAGGCAGGGGAATTAAAAGAGGCAATAAAAAATTTACCTCAAAGGAATTGGCTTGTTCAGGCAAAGTTCTCCTTCCCATTTTTTGATTCAGGCACAACTAAAAATCAGGTAAAGATAGCTGAAATAAATTATCAAAAGGTATTAGATTCCTTCGATATATTAAAAAAGAATATAATTGAAGAAATAAATCAGATACAGCGTAATCTTGAAAAGAATGAAAGAAGACTTAAGGTTTTAGAGGTAAATCTAAAAATCGCTCAAGAGGCACGACGGATAAGTCAGTTAAAGTATGAAATGGGATTAATTACCATTCGGGAGGTATTAGAATCACAAATTGCCTATTCTAAGGTAAAAAGTTCAATTGATGATGCAAAAACAGATTATTTCATTAATTTCGCAAAATTATATAAAGCAATAGGGAGACTGAAAGATGAATATCTTTAGTTTGTTATTAAAATTAATGAATTTGCTAATCGTAATTATTGCCATTAGTTTTGGAGTTAAATGGTGGAATCAATATGGACAGCAGACATTCTTTCCCAGGACCAATGAGGTTAAAGATATAGAAGTAGCGGTAGCAAAAAAAGATAAGATAATACACTCTGTATCTGCTTCTGGAAAGATAAGTTCAAGGGTAATAAAAAGGATAAGAAGTAAAACATCAGGTGTTCTGAAATTATTATCAGTTAAAGAAGGAGATTCGGTAGAAGAAGGAAAGATACTTTGTATAATTAAGAATCCTACTGTTTTTGGAGACCGTAAAGAAATAGAAAAGGCAATATTCTATAAGAGGATTAATATCTTAGAAGGCTATCTTCGGGAAACCTATAATAAAAGATTAGAGGAATTAGAATCTGCTAAGATAAATTATGATTCTCCATTTAAAAAATATGAACAATTACAATTATTATACTAGGAAAAGGCTATATCGAAACAAAATCTTACAGACGCTGAAATAGCCTATAAAAGGGCTAAGTTCCAATATCATGCAGCTAAGTCTTCATTTGAGCAAGAGTTAGAACTACCAAGAGTAGTCGCACCCTGTAAAGGAACTATTATGTTAAATTATATAACCGAAGATACAGAAATAGAGACAGGTAGTGAATTATTTTTATTAGCAAATATGACCTTTCCCATAGCCAAAGTAAATGTAGATGAGTCTGAGATAGATAAAATAAGAGTTGGTCAGAAGGTAGAGATTACTGGAGAGAGTTTTGCCACTTATGTTTTATATGGTGCGGTAGAGAAGATAAGTGGTTGTGCTTATCAATTAGACAGGGGATTTCAGGGAATAGAGGTAATTTGTAAAATTGAGCCCAATGAAGAATTTGCTAAGTTGCTTAAATTAGAAACCTCTTGCAAAGCAAAGATAATTATTGCTGAAAAAGAAAATGCACTTTGTCTTCCATCAATTGCCCTTTTAGCCAATGAAGAAGACACACAAGTCTTTGTTGTCAATAATTCACAAGTTCATTTAAGAAAAGTAATTACTGGAATAATCAGTGAAGATTTGGTAGAAGTAATTGATGGATTAAAGGAAGGGGAGAAAATAGTCACCATAGGTAGTTTAGACCTACGAGATGGCGATTATGTAAGAGTTAAAAGATGAGATTAATAGATACAATAAGGATATCTACTGCCAATCTTAAAATCAATAAACTTCGTTCCTGCTTGACTATATTAGGAGTAGTGATTGGAGTAGCGGCTGTTATAATTATTTGCGCTTTAGGTGAAGGAAATCGTATAAATATACTAAAAGAAATGGAAAGAATCGGTGCTGATTTATTGTGGGTAAATATAAATTCTATAAATAAGGATTCCAATTCTATTATTACAGGTTTTGAAGAGCAGGACATGAGGATCATTTTACAATTATGTTCTAAAATCAAAGCAGTATCTTTTGATGAAAGATTGCATTCAGTTCCTTTTAAATATTTAAACCAGAAGGCATACTTTATATTAAAAGGGATAAACGCATCTTATCAAAAAATTCATCGGCTTAAACTCCTCAAAGGAAGATTTATCTCAACGATGGATGAAAAAATAAAGGCAAAGGTATGTGTTTTAGAAGACTCAAGACATACCAAAAAAATATTTGGAATGTCTAATCCTATTGGTAAAGAGGTGTTAATCAATCAACAAAGTTTTAGAATAGTTGGTGTAATAGAAGGTAAACCTAATCTAAGTATAGGTGAGGAAGGGATAGTTTACTTACCTTTTCCTACATTTAAGAAGACAGGAGGGATATTCCCACCTCAGATGATTTATGCACAGGCAGATAGCTCTACTTTTTTAAAAGATGCTTCTGAACAAATAAAACGGGTCCTAATGTTCAGGCATAAAAGAGAAGGGATGGAATTTATTGTCCATTCTTTAACTGAAACCCTACAAGCTACTCAAAATCTAATCAAATTAGCTACCTTGGTAATTGGTGGTATTGCGACTATATCTTTGATAGTCGGAGGAATCGGGATAATGAACATAATGTTAGTCTCGGTTACAGAAAGAACTAAAGAGATAGGAATAAGATTAGCCGTTGGTGCAATAAAAAGTGATATTTTGTGGCAATTTTTAATCGAGGCAGTTGTATTAAGTGTAACTGGAGGAATAATTGGAATTGTAATCGGAGGAAGTATTGATTATTTTGTGGCACCATTATTTAATGTCCCTATAATAATCCCACTATGAGCAATAATAATAGGTTTTATGTTTGCCGTTGTTATTGGGATACTTTCAGGATTCTACCCGGCTAAAAAAGCGGCAAATCTTTCTCCCATTGAGGCGTTGAGGTATGAGTAGAAATATGTCTATAGTTAAGCCAAAATTTCAAAATAAAATTTTTATTATATTATCTACAGCAATACTTATTTTATGGATATCAGAAAATAGTAAGTTGTTTTATTTCTTGTTAGAATTTATTCGAACAAAGGTGAATTATAATATCTCCGTATATCACTTATGGGTTTGGGTAAGTTTTACATTTCAGTTTCTCACCCCATTGATTATAATATCTATTATGAAATGGAAACCCAAAGATTTTGGGCTTTGTCCAGGTAAAAAATCACTTATGTGGAGGTATCTCATAATATTTTTCTTGATAGGATTACCTTTTATGATATATGGGTCAAGATTGCCAGAATTTCGAAGTTATTATCCAAGTGAAGGTGGTACCCTACCTTTTTTCTACAACACCTCAAGAAAATTTATTTAAGTACACTTTAGAATTTATAGGTCATCAACTTATAATTGGGATAATGATGTTTACAACAGAATTTTTCTACCGTGGATTTTTACTATTTGGACTAAGAGAAGGATTAGGGAAATGGTCTATACTTGGGCAAAGTATCCCTTATACAATTTTACATATAGGTAAGCCAATATTAGAGGTGAACTTTTCTTTCTTTGGCGGATTAGTTTACGGTTATATTGATTACAAAACAGGTAGTATTTTACCAAGTTTTCTCCTGCATTTTATAACCTCTATACTTTTTGATATCTTTGTCCTTATTTGAATAAATCATGCAAGAATCGTAATGGATTAGTATGGTAAGGAATAGGTAATAGAGAAGAAGAAAGATTTCCTATTCCCTTATTCCTTATTCCTTTTTCCTTTTTCCTGTTTTTTAACAGTAACAACAAATGGATATCACTCCTTTACCACTTATTGAGCAAAAACTAATTGATTTTAAGTTAGCCCTTGAGATAAAAGTAGGCCAAAGATTCAAAGGGAGCTCATCACCTTAAAATCATCAGGAATTCCCCAAGTTGTTTATTAAGGGGGGAGGTATCCTTTTTCAAAGGTTTTTCCACTCAAAAATCCACTTACAAAAGTTGAGGAATTTCTGTAAAATCATAAAATAAATTGACAACTCGTGCAGAAAACCATATAATAACTGGTATGAAAAGATTATTTCTGTTCTTTAATCTATTAATAATACCCTGCGTAAGCTTATCTGCTCAAGAAGGAATAGTTCTTGAACATGCAGAGCATGCAGAATATCTAAAAATAACAGGTGAAGAGATAATTACCCTTTGGGGTGAGGTGAAATTAAATTTCGGCAAGATGCGTTTAGAGGCAGATTGGATACAATTAAATCTAACCAAAAACGAACTTTTAGCCAGGGGTAATGTGGGTTTGATAGATGAGCAAGACAATAGTATCAAAAGCAAGGAAATCCAATACAATTTGGAGACAAACCAGGGAAAAATGTCAGAGGTCAATATTTTTGCAAAACCTTATTATTGCAGAGGGGAAAAAGCCTTGTTTGAACCTGGAACTATTACTCTTATGGATGCCTCAGTTTCAACCTGTAACTTGCCCAAACCACATTATTGTCTGACTACCCCTAAAATTATAATCTGCCCTAACCAAAAAATACTGGCAAAAAATATTTCATTACGGGTAGGTAAAATACCATTATTTTATCTACCTTCTCTCTCAATATCTTTGAAGGAACGAAAAGCCAGGGTGATTATAAAACCAGGTAAAAGTGAGGAAAAGGGGAATTCTTTCGGCATTACTTATGAATATCCATTTACCAAAAAATCTGTTGGGTCATTGCACCTGAATTACCATGGAAAACAAGGTTTTGGCCAGGGGATAGAGCACAAGTATAAAAAAGATAGCACCTCTCAAGGAACTTCCTATCTTTATTATATTAATGAGCGTAAAAAACGCAATGATGTTAAAGATACAAAGCGATGGGAAGTAGAGACTAAACATCTTCATAGATTTAAAGATATAACCGGAGTGCTCAATCTCCAACTTTTAAGCGATAACAATGTCCCTCGCGATTACCTTCGAGAGGAAAGATCCGGGGCCAGCATACGGGAATTAAAGAATTATCTTGCCCTGACTAAAACCCATCCAGATTATACCATTAGATTAATCGGAGAAAAAATAGACCTTTGGGATAATACCGGCCAGGATTTTAAAAAAGGAACTACCCTTTTACCTGAATTAAACCTCCAGACTAAATCAACCCTTAAAAATAATATCTACTCGAATTTAAATATCAAAGTAGCAAATCAATCTTGTGCGGCGGCAACCAGGACACATTATCTTAAGGCAGAGATTGGTGGTCATCTTTTAAGCAAGACAACCCTTTTATCAGAAAGAATAGTTTTCTCTCCTAAGATTGGGATTTCAGGGCTATTTAAAGAGAAGGAAAAACCGACCGGCGAAATAAATACAAGCTTAAATTTAAGGAATAGAATTGGCAGCTCCTTAGAAATCAACCTGAATCACAGTTTAAAGAAAGGGTTTAAGACCGATGAATACTATGGAATAAAGACAAATGCCCTTACTTCTCATTTTTATCTGTGGATGAACAGAAGGATACGAGGAGAAATTACAACCGGCATTGATCTTCGTCGTCAAAAACACAAAACCCTGAAAATCAACCGCGAAAGACTACTTCCATTAGTAGGTGAATTGAATCTATCATTATCTAATAATCTGACTACCTCCTTAAAAACTACCTATAGTTTTAAAGACTCCGAAATAAAAAAGATAGAGACTTATTTTGATTTAAAAAAGGCTCAATGGCACTATGGTGGAAGCGGATTTTATCAAAAGGCATCTACTGGGGAAAAAGATATTCTGGATATTTCTAATTATGTTGCCTTTTCACTATCACCAAAAACTTATCTTCGGGGTTCTGTTTATTATGATGTTCAGAATCACAATATAAAAGAAAGTATCTTGACGATTGACCAGGACCTTCATTGTTGGAATTCAAAACTTTCTATTCGACATGGTAAGGATACGGAAATCTGGATTAATCTTAATCTAAAGTAGAGAGACTGAAGGCTGAAGGTAGATAGGCAACCTTTCAACCTGCCTACCTTTTTTCAAACAATCCTGAAGAGTAAAAAATCTTCGCACAAAAATTTCCTGAAATAATTCAATCTTTTATTCCTCCAAAAATTTTTTAAAAAAATATTTGTATTTTTATCCTTTTTATGGTATAATCATAATAATATATAAAAT
>SBAY01000208.1 GCA_005239945.1 Nitrospira sp. | reverse complement strand
GTGGGTAAGGAGGTTTTCTTTGGGAGCCGTGTGCGGGAAATCTGCACGCACGGTTCTGCGGAGGGGCGTGAGGGAGTAATCCCTCCGTCTACTCCACAATTTGCTTCCACCGCATCCTCAACTACACTCCCTTTGGCTACTCCAATCTTGTTTTCGTTGATTAACTCTAACATCTTTCTTCATCTCCTTTTTAAGTTTTGGTTATCTACCCCAGCATCTCTGCCAGGTCGTCCTGGGGATTGCCAATCAGTTTCAAGTCAAAGGTGTCCTGCAAAACCTTGAAGACGCCTTCGGAAACAAATGCTGGTGGTTTAGGACCAATACGGATACCTTTGACGCCAAGGTAAAACAGGGCGAGCAGTATGGCTACAGCCTTTTGGTCAAACCATGAAAGAACCAGGGATAGTGGCAGGTCGTTAATTCCACATCCAAACGCTCCGGCCAGAGCCACAGCTATCTGCACGGCTGAGTAAGCATTGTTGCACTGACCCAGGTCAATGAGCCGGGGGATACCGCCTATATCCCCGAAGTCTTCCCGGTTAAACCTGAACTTACCGCAGGCCAGGGTTAGAATAATACAATCTTGCGGTATGGCTCGGGTAAGCTCGGTATAGTAGTCCATACCTTTACCAGGGCAATCACAGCCGGCTATGAGGAAGAAGTGCCTGATCTTGCCCTCCTTGACCGCACCAACAATCTTCTCCGCTAAGGCAAGAACATTAGTATGATGGAAGCCTGTGGTAATCTTGCTGCCTTCCTGCTCCTGGAGTGCTGGAAGTTCTAATGCCTTTTGTATAACCGGCTCAAAGTTTCTATCCGCAATATGGGGAACACCTTCAAGCCCGGCAATACCACAGGAAAACATCCGTTCCCTGTATGAATCCCTTGGCTTGACCACACAATTTGTGGTACCCAGTATTGCCCCGGGAAAATCGTCGAACTCCCTTTTTTGCTCTACCCAACTGCCGCCCCAATTTCCCACCAGATGCGGGTATTTCTTTAATTCCGGATACCCATGTGCCGGCAGCATCTCACCGTGGGTATAGATGTTAACGCCCTTTCCTTCTGTTTGTTTGAGAAGCTCATCCAGGTCAAGCAGGTCGTGCCCGGTAACAATTATCCCCGGTCCGGCAATGGTGCCGGTTGAAACCTCTGCTGGCACCGGATTGCCAAACCTTTGGGTATGGGCTTTATCCAGAAGCTCCATTACCTTGTAACACATATTGCCTGCCTTAAGATTCAGATGGATGAACCTGCCCGCGTCAAAATCCACATTGGTCAGGGTAGAAAATAACCCCTCGTGTAGGAATGCATCTACCTCAGGGTCTATTGCCCCCATCTCCCTGGCGTGGTAGCCATAAGCCGCAATCCCTTTCATTCCCAGGATAAGAATATCCTGCAAACTGGCTACATCCTCATTCTTTCCGCAGACACCAATCTTTGTACAGCCAGTTGGTGGTGTCTGCTCGCATTGATTACAAAACATCTTACACCTCCTTAAATTAGCATTTTACGCCTGAGCTTTCTGCTTCTATCTTAGAAGCATCGCACCCAGAACTACCAGAACTACCCCTGTTGTCTTTTGAAGTGTTGGCTTCTCTCCTAATAGCACCACGGCAAAAAGAAGAGCGAACAAGGGATATACACTAACCACAGGTACTACCTTTGATGCTGCCCCAAGCTTTAATGCCTTAAAGTACAGCCAATGTCCTATCAGCCCGGCAAGAATCCCTTCAAGACTAATTAAGAGCATACCTTTAGGAGTGACGCTTAAAAGATCCTTCAGGGAGCCGGTAGATACAAGAGTAGCTGTCAGAACGATGGTAACGATGAAATTCCTAAAGGTCAATCCTACCAGAGGGCTTACCGTAGTCAGTCCCCCTTTAGCAAAAATAGGGCCCACCCCAAAGCAAAAAGCGGCCAAAATTGCTATGAAAAAGCTATCCTTCATGCAAACTCACCTCCTCTCCTTGGTAAAATCTACAATCTGCCTTACTGCACTGCTTATTCCTGTGACTATGCGTGCATTTCAATTCTGATGCCGGGATATACCCCATTTCTACCTTCAACACCTCACGGAAATATTGGATGGCTGTCTCAAGAGCCACCCATGTGCTTCGTTTACAGCATCTTGAACCTCGATAATTGGCTATAGCCGCTAATGCCCTTGAGACAAGCATATTGGCTATTATTCTCTCGGTATCAGAGAGTGGGGTGGCTTTTAGAATAACAGATACGGCTATTCCGCAGGCTATAGCCGCTCCATCTGTCCCATAAAGACCACAATAGCCGCCAGGGATGGTCTGCCCCCTCTTGATTGCCTCCCGAATTTCATCATCACCAATCTTACCGGTCAAATTCTTGTATGCAGCCACTAACACACCCGCAATCATGGTATGGTGTTCAGGACCTATCATGTGTATCTTTGGATGCTTCATGATGGTATTAGCCATCTCCAGCGGATTAGTGGATTTTGACGAAAGGCAAAGATTGGTGATTACCTCCAAACCATCACGGCTATGGCATTCATTACAGACATAATGCCCAATAGGACAGCGAAAATATCCCTCTTCTTGCTTACCACAATAAATGCAGGTAACAGATCTTGCTGAGGCCAAATACTCAAGCCCCTGACCACAAACCATACAATCCTGCCTCTTTTTTTCTTCCATTTAAGATGCACCTCCTATAAGTTTAATGCTTTACTGGGACAACCTACCACACAAAGTCTACATTTCAAACAATCACTATCCGATACAATTTTGTTCTCTTTGAATTTAAATGGTGCAATTTGAATTGGACATACATTCAAACAAGATTTGCATTCATTACATAATTTAGAATCTATTCTCAATGGATATTTTCTCCTGCCTACCCAGTTTGCCATTGAGCCAATAGGGCAAAAATAACACCATGTCCGTTGATGGATTAAAATGGCTAAAATGAGACCCAAGATTGTAGTAACGGTCAAGAGTATGATAAAAAACATTCCAATCTTATAAGGGTCGGGCCAGCGTTTAATAATTTGAACAGTCATCATTAACATAAGAAAGGAAAGCATACTAATCCTACAAGGCAAACCCTTAAAGAATCCAGGTATCCTTTTCTTAGAACTCAAGGGTTTAATTACGGTGTCAAAGAAACTGCCTCGGGGACAGAACCAATCACACCACTTTCTACCTCTAAAAAAACCAATACCTATGCCTAAAAACATGCACAGCGGGATTAAATAACCCAAAAGAGGATATTTCCAACCTCCAATAAGAACCGCAAGAAAAGTAATACCCATAATGAATTGTTTCCTTCTCCGCTTCTGCTCAAAAATCTTATATTCCGTCATATTATTTTACCTCTTCTAAAAAGTTAGATTCATATCTGCTTTTATGACAATCTCTTTGTAATATGTGGCCGGGTTAGCAATCTCTGCCCCTTCAATCAGGTTGTCTTTGGTGATACCGAATAATTCTGTATTTAATGGACAGGCCAATATCCTTGCCCCTTCCTTGTAAAGGTAAAAGAGCAAATCCTCTGCACTCGGCAGATTCATTTCTTCCATCCTTGTCATTATGGCCTCACCTATCTCTTTGGGTTGGTCAGGAAGACACTTGAGGTCATTAACCTTATCCTTATGAATGGCATTAACCCCTCTTGAGCCAAAAAATATGGTTACATTAGAACCTTCTCTGAGCAGGCTCAAGGCGGTCATAAGAGCATTATAGACCTGACACAACTCATCATGAAAGCACATAACCGAAACATTTTTCGTTGTTTTAGCGACTCTAATTACATCTGTTTTACTTTCTACCTTACAAGAAATACCATCGGACATTTTGCACCTCCTTAAGTTATTTACTCAACTTTGGCAAAAGTTTGGTAAATTAAGTCAAAACTATACCGAGAATAGATGAGCTCTTATAAAAAAGGGTTCGAGGATTCGAGGGGTCAAGTGAAGGTAAAGGAATTTAATCACTTGAATCCTTGATCCCTGGACCCCTTGACCCCTTTTATAGAGAAAGTTTTGCAAATTTACCAAAGTCCAGTTATTTAGCTACACCCCGAATGTCCTTCCCAGGGGTGTGCCATTGGGTTTCTCTTGTTAGCAACTCACCTCCTCTCCTCCTCTTGACACCTGGGGCAAAAATGGCTTGACCGGCCACCTATCTTTACCCGAACTATTTTTTCATGGCAGGTAAGGCAGGGTTGTCCTTGCCGCTGATAGACCTGGTGATACCTTTGGTAATCTCCCTGCTGACCACTTGAATCAACATAGTCTCTTATGCTTGAACCCTTTTGCTCAATAGCCTGCCTCAAAACCTCTTGCATTGCCTGATAAAGTTTTGCTATCTGCATTTGACCAAGGGTGTGGGTGCGTTGTAAGGGGTGAATGCCTGCTTTGTGCAGGATTTCATCGGCATAGATATTGCCGATACCGGCTATGAATGATTGGTTAAGGAGGAACGGCTTTATCAGTGCCTTTCTTGACTGCATCAATGCCTTAAATTTATCCCTTGAAAGTTCAAGTGGCTCTACACCTAACGGGGTTAATTCCTGAACCAAAGAATTATCAACTAAACAGAGATACCCAAATTGACGCACATCAAGATATCGCAGTTGCTGACCATCAGATAATTCAAGGATAAGATGAGTGTGTTTAGTTATTGGTAACTCTGCTGAGATATAAACCAACTGCCCCGTCAATTTAAGATGAATGAGGATACTTCGTTGTGTTGAGAGGCCAACCACGATCATCTTGCCTCGCCGCCATACCTTCTGAATGGTAGTTCCTAAAACAAGGGTAATAAAATCTTCTGCCTCGCCCCTGATTATCCTGGGCAAAATCACCTTTATACCGACAATCTTTTTCCCTATAATCTGCTTCTGCAAACCACGGACAATGGTTTCTACCTCTGGTAATTCTGGCATTTATTCTCTCCGCTGATTATTATCCCTGTGTCCCTATGCTCTCCATAACCCATGAAGGTTACAATATGCCCTTGCCTCTAATCCTTCTGTCGTACCTCCAAATTGAGCCTCTGGATTATCACCTGGATTTAGAAATTTCCGGCATACCTTGCCATCTCTAACTACCTCAATCCACTCGATATAATGCTTTTCCTCCATTGGATGAGCAACGGCACCAACCTTAACCTTGATAACCTGTCCTGTGCTTTCTATTGCGGGCACATGTTTTTCCAGAGAGGCATCAACGGTATTTTCTTTAAGCAATGTCATTGGCTGTCCACAGCAAACCAACTCGCCTTTCCCTGGATGTAACATCTCAACCATATTCCCGCAAATATTACATTTATAAACTTGCAACTTGGTTGTCATTTTTTTGCACCTCCATGACCAGAGACTTCATAGTAACTCTGAGGATGGGCACAAGCCGGACATTCTTGCGGTGCCTCTTGCCCTTCATAAATATAGCCGCAGTTACGGCATCTCCATTTGACCACCGTATCCTTTTTGAACACCTTGCCGGTTTCAATATTCTTAAGCAAGGCAAGATACTGTTCCTCATGGGCCTTCTCTGCTACGACAATTGCCTCAAAAACTACCGCAATCTCTTCAAACCCTTCCTCACGGGCTATTTTGGCAAAATCAGGATACATGGTTGTATGTTCATAATTCTCGCCAGCCGCTGAGGCCTTCAGATTTTCAGCCGTAGTTCCAATTACCCCGGCAGGAAAACTGCCTGTAATCTCTACCTCACCGCCCTGCAAGAAATTAAACTCTCGTTTGGCGTGTTCCTTTTCATTATCTGCGGTCTCAAGAAAAATAGCGGCAATCTGCTCATAGCCCTCTTTTTTTGCCTGTGAGGCAAAAAAGGTATAACGGTTGCGCGCCTGAGATTCACCCGCAAAAGCCGCCATAAGATTTTTCTCGGTTTTAGTGTCTTTTAATCCCTGTCGAGTAGACATATTCAACAACCTCCTTTTAATTGCTTAATGCCCCTCACAGAACCGTGCTTGAGGTTTTCCCTCACACGGCTCTTCGGTAATAC
>SBAY01000106.1 GCA_005239945.1 Nitrospira sp. | reverse complement strand
TTTTCAACCCCCAACCCCCAATCTTGGGGGCTTTAAGAAGTGTCCACTTTTAAACTTTAAATTTATTTAAAAGTGTCCACTTTTAATTCTTAAATGACAGCAATTAAATAATGTTTGACTTACATAATTTTTCGTGGTATAATTAAGTAAGAGATGTTTATCAAGCCTTTTAGACTTCTGCAAAATGAGAAATGTGAAGAAAGATATGCTACAAAGTCACTAAGGCACAAAGAATTAGCCTTGAGCAAAGAGCACGAAGGATGGAAATTCTTTTTTTTTCTCCAGGCTTTATGCTCCAGGCTTAAAGCTCTTTTAGTGGCTTTGTGTCTTTGTGGCTAAAAGAATGTGTATAAAGGAATAAGGTTAGAGTAGGGAGGAAAAGTCAAGAAAAACAATTTCATAATTTACTGAATATCAATAAGTTATAAATTTTGCAGAAGGCTTAATTATTAAATTAAAGGAGAGAGCGTCCATGGAAAGGGTAAATGAAAATGAAAAGGAATATCGTGGAGGGGACAGTGGCCCAAAATATCTTTTTAGAGGTCCAAGGATGGAATGGGGGATAATCCGATTTAACCCTAATCAAACTTTAGGTGCCCATTATCATAATGAGGTAGAAGAAACCTTTTTCTTTGTTGCAGGTAATCCACAAATAATTATCGATGGAGAGTCTTATCGAGTCAAGGAAGGGGATGCCTTTAGAATTTCACCTAAAGAAAAACATGATATAATCAATGACACAGACCAACCAATAAGGATTATCTTTATTAAAACCCCTTATCTTCCTGAGGATAAGGTAAATTGTTAAGTAATGGATAGTTAAAGAAGCTTCTTGGATAACAAGGAGCAAGGAGCGAGGTTCAAGGAACAAGGTTCAAGAGGCAAAGTAAAGGGAAAAGCTCTTATTCCTTGTTCCTTGTTTTTTGAACCTTGTTATCCGAGAGCGTTTATTAAAAAGTAAGGAGAGAAAAATACCATGAATAATTTTATAGAGCGATGGAGAAAGGCTTTTCCAACTACATTAATATTAGGCAGTGTCATAAATATGATTTCGCCAGGTCAGGCGCAATCAGCCGGTGAGATTGAGTGGACCTGCATAAATAATGGCTTACCAAATGACATTCAACTTGAGAAATTGGCTATTGACCCACTGAATCAAGATACTATCTACACCATAGGACAGGGTGGTATCTATAAAAGTTCTAATGGAGGAAATAGTTGGACGAATATTAATAATAATTTGCCCTTCTTCCCTCAACAGGGAGAATCAGCTCCTATGTCCTCGGTAGCATTGGAAGATTTGGCTATTGACCCACTGAATCAAGATACTATCTACACCATAGGACAGGGTGGTACCTATAAAAGTCCTGATGGAGGAACTAATTGGACGAATATTAATAATGATTTGCCCTTCTTCCCTCAACAGGGAGAATCAGCTCCTATATCCTCGGTAGCATTGGAAGATTTGGCTATTGACCCTACAGATTCTGATAATATCTATCTTGCCTCTAATAATGGTCAGGTATTTAAAAGTAATAATCAAGGAGATAATTGGGTAGAGATAACTAATAATCTACCTATATCTCAGAGGAGACAAGGGAATATGAATATTGCTGTTGCCAAAGTAGGAAATCCTCAACCTATCTATATTGGCAATTGGCAAGGGATATATAAAAGTATTGATGATGGTCAAACATGGACCCAGATTGATAAAGCCCCACTCTCTGATAATCCTTATATTTATGATCTAGTGCTTGATAATCAAGATAATATATATGTAAGTAGTAGTGCTGGATTGTATAAAAGTGCAGATGGAGGAGGTAGCTGGAACACTTTATCCTCTCAACAATACCTTGATAATCTGACCTTTGCCCCTTCTAATAATTCAATCCTTTATGCCTCAAAAGGGAGCAAAGTTTACCAAAGTATTGATGGTGGGATAAATTGGACATCTAAAAGTAATGGCTTACCTGCCTCCATTAATAATATATTCTCACTGGCGATAGACCCAACGGGTACAAAGACAGTCTATGCCTGTGTAGAATCATATTCAAAAGATGAGGTACCGGTTAGAGCCGTGTATAAAACAGTAGATGGAGGTGATAGCTGGACTCAAGTAATTACTCTATCTCCTGCCGCTTCTGGTAAAAATATTGCTATTGGTACTAATACTCATATCTACCTGGCAGGTATAGGAATAAATAAAAGTACGAATAATGGTGGTAACTGGAGTTTGATGAATAACGGACTGCCTCATTATGTAACTATAAATGACATGGCGATTGATCTGAAGAATACCGGCACGATTTATTTCGTTAATTGGCGCGGGGTATTTAAAACTACTGATTATGGGGTTAGCTGGGAAACTCGAAATGCTAATCTAAATATATATTACTCTCCTCTATATTCCTGGTATCAACAATTCAAGACAATAGCCATTGACCCGAATAGTTCTAATACTATCTATTTAGCCGGTTGTAAGGGATGTTATAAAAGCACTGATGGCGGTAATAATTGGGGTTCTATTACCAACGGATTATCCCCCCAATATTTTGACCTGACTAAAATTGTTATTGACCCAAAAAACTCAAATCTCATTTATGCCGTTACCTCCGAGTGGAATAAAATTTATAAAACTACTAATGGAGGGAACAATTGGAATAATATAAGTTTAAGTATCAACGATATCTTTACTAATTTATTTATTACTCCAGGGACGAGTACTCTCTACGGCATAGGGGGTTGGAATGGTGGTATCTATCGAAGTAATGACCAGGGACAAAGTTGGACAAAATTACTATTGCCAGGTGATATGCAAATTAGCACTATTGTCTTTGGGAGTAATACCTCTGGTAGCCTTACCCTGTATGCCAGTGGTTATGAGAGATTTTATCAAGAAACCATAGATAAGACCTTGAAAAGTACAGATGACGGCAATTCATGGATTGAAATTAATGATGTAGCTGTCAGTTCCTTAATTATCCATCCGCAATTTCCATTCCTTTTTTATGGTATTTCTGAGGATGGGGTAATTAAGAGTTCTGACGAAGGTAAGAACTGGGCTTGTGTAAATGAAGGCTTACCCGGTCCTAAAAAAATTATGGGTAGTTTTGCTACCACAAGTTGCCGACTTATAATGGATAAACTCAACCCAAATATCTTCTACCTGGCTTATCCTCCGTATGGTATTTATCTTGGGACAGATACAAACTCTGCCCCAGCACCTCCTCTTATCCACACCCCAGCTAATAATAGTAGTACCTCGGATAATACCCCTCTTATTATAGGCGAATCTCAGGCAGGTAGTCTGATTTATATTTATAATGCGGCTAATTTGTTAGGCACAACAACCGCAGATTCCAATAACCTGTTTGTGTTTACCTGTGGAACTTTAGCCCTTGGACAACGGACTCTCAATTTTATTGCTGTTGACCCATTTGGGACAAGTAGTCCAACAACTATAATTATCAATATTATTGCCGGGGTTATCCCAACTATTGATAACCTAATCTCAGGTGCTACCAATCAGGCAACGGTTACTATTACAGGCATTGCTGAGGAGGGAAGTACGGTTGTGATTTATGATGGCTCAACACCTATTGGTACTACCACTGCTACTAATGGCATTTATTCTCATCTGGTTGTACTTAAAGATGGATGGCATAAACTCTATATAAAATCAACAAATGTTAACGGGGTTGTAGCTACCTCAGATGTGATAGACCTCCTTATTGATACCTTTGCTCCGCCTCCCCCATGGATTCTTGAGCCTCGTTGGGAGACTAAGAGTAGTAATACTAAACCTTCTGTTAAAGGTAAGACTATCTCAAATGGCAAAGTGAAAATTTATGATAATGGGCTACCAATTGGTACTGTTACTGCAGATGGTAGTGGTAATTTTGAATTTACTCCTCAAACAGCTTTATCCGAGGGAACTCACTTCATCACGGCAAGGGTAATAGATTCAGCAAATAATATCAGCCCTTCATCATGGCAAGTAAAGGTAATCATAGACCTTAAACCTGTAATTGTTCATCCTCGTAGTGGTAAAACCAACAATGGGACTCCCACTATTTCAGGAACTGCACCCCCAGGGACAGAAGTGGAGATATGGATTGACAATACAAAGATTGACACAGCTAATGTAACCTCAGCAGAAACTTTTAGTTATCAACTAATCACCCCATTATCAAATGGTACTCATACCATTAAGGCAAAAAATACTTCAGGAGCCTCAAATGAAGTAAGACTGATAGTAGATGTCCAATCACCGGTTGATAAAATAAATGTTGAGGTAAAGCAGACCTGGCGAGAGGCAACTCATCCTGATGAGAATGATAAAGTCCGTGGGATTAGAAATAGGCCAATGGATGTTACTATTCCCATTAAAGGTAATCCATCTACTGTCACCATTACCATTAAATCTACTGGTGAAAAAATTACATTAGTAGATAAAGGAGATGGAACCTTTGTCGGAAGTTTCACCCCTACTTCATCTTCTGAAATTGAAATAACTATAATAGACGAAAAAGGTAGCTCTACCACACTTCCTTTAATGAAGGTAGAATTAATTGACCCGGCAGGGTATGTATATAACAAGGTAACTTACGAAAAAGTTACAGGTGAGTTACTTGTTATTGGTGGGATGGAACTAATACTACCTGGGTTGTCTGGGATGCCCAAAATTATGATAACCAAATTAACCCACAGGTTACTCCATTTAGCCCTGAATTTGATTATTCATTTCTTGTGCCAAAAGGCAAATATTATGTCTATGCTACTGCTACCGGATATTATCCCTATCAGAGTCCTGTGCTTGAAGTAATAGATGTTCCTATATATCATGATATTTATATGGAGCCAATACCTGTTTTAACCTCTCTAACAGTCCTGCCGCAATCGGTAATACTCGGATTAAGTGGGACATACTCATTTACGGCTATGGGTTATGACCAGTATCAGCGGGCAATGGGTGAGGTAGAATGTAATTGGAGTAGTACCATTGGAACGATAACTACCGGAATATTTACTGCTCCTAATACGGTAACTAGCGGAATAATCACTGCGGCAACAGGGACAATACAAGGAACAGCCTCAGTAATTGTCCGCCAGCTAACTATTATCAAATTATCCCCTCAAACTATCTATACACGACAAAATGAGGTTTTTACTATAGATATAGATATGGCGGATATCGTTGATTTATTAGGGGCAAAGGTCGTCTTATCCTTTGATAAGAATAAAATAAGGGCTGAAACTGTAACCGGGGGGGACTTCTTCAGCCAAGAGGCCAACCTCCAATTATTCACTACGGTGGATAATAATCAAGGAATTGTAGAGATTAATGGGGCAAGATTCGCCACATCAGGCGTAACAGGCTCAGGAACACTTTATTCTATTTCCTTTACTTCCATATCGGCCGATTGCTCAGGAACTATAACTATAAGTGAGGTAGAATTAAGGGATGTGAATCTGGCGTTTATTTCAGCAGGCGGTAAATATCCAGCTGTAATTCGTGGCAGACTTCTGGGT
Organism: Nitrospira sp.; assembly: GCA_005239945.1. Classification (GTDB taxonomy): domain Bacteria; phylum UBA9089; class CG2-30-40-21; order CG2-30-40-21; family SBAY01; genus SBAY01. Next base: position 1,045 of record SBAY01000106.1, on the reverse strand, counting down.
GATTTTGGTCAAGAACATAGCGTAGAAATACCCGATAATAAGATAGATTTTGAGGATTTGGTTTTATTTGCTTTCTACTGGAATACCAACAATCTAAAAGGCGATATAGCTTCAACCAGAACCACAGGGACTGCCCCTACTTTTACCTATGAGCCGGATGGTAAGATAGATTTTGAGGATTTGGTTTATTTTGCCGCTATGTGGAATTGGGACCATAACAAAGGGAAAATGGGCAGAGAGAGGTTGAAAGTAGGAAAGGTACCTGTTACGGCGATTGTCAAATTGAAGACGGTTAAGGTGGATGAGAACGAGGTGTGTGTCGATATCGTTGTAGAAAATGTAACGGATTTACTGGCGGCACATCTTATTCTGGGGTTTGATGTAGATAAATTGGAATTAGTCACGATTGCCTCACCGGCGGTTTCCTTTGTGAATAAGGAACAACCCGGGCAAGTGGATATTAACCTGGCCGACCTGGATGGCAAATTCACGGCAGGTGGCAGTATTGTTCGTCTAACCTTTCGTCCCAAATCCCCAATGCCCAATGACCAATTACCAATTTTCATTATTTCTGTTGATTTACGCAATACCCAAACTAAGCGGATACCGACTTACATCGTTCCCATTTCTACCTTTGCCACCGATTTAACCAGAGCCTACTCTTACCCAAATCCTTATCTTCCATCACAACATAAGCAAGGAATAACCTTTGCTGAATTGACTGCTGAGGCGCAAATCCGAATTTTTAATATTGTTGGTGAGTTAATCTATGATTCTGGGATGATTAACACCATCTCACCCGGTACTTTCAACTGGCTTGCCGTTAACCAATCCGGTAGACCTGTTGCCTCCGGCATCTACATCTACCTCATCACCAATAATGAGGGACAGAAGAAGACGGGTAAGGTAGGGATAGTGCGGTAAGGGGCAATACTGTTCGGAATGAGTAGTGCCTCTTCAAGTTTAAAATGATGTGTTCAGTAGGTTAAAAATTAATGAATATTGAATGTAGAATGTAGAATGTAGAATTATGAAGTCTTGGCAT
>SBAY01000065.1 GCA_005239945.1 Nitrospira sp. | reverse complement strand
AGGCACGAAATACGCTAAAAATTCTTTCTTTAAATTATGCTTTTTCGTCTTTTTCGCGTGTTTCGTAGTTTTAATCAAATTATCAGAGACGGTGCACTACTGTCTTTCACATCCTTCTAACTTCTAATTTCTTACTTCTAACTTCTATCTTCTATCTCAATCCGCTTGCCTTCTCAAGAAGGTAGGTATCTCAAATAAATCACTATTGTAGATATTGATTCGTTCCTGTGAAGGTTCTTGTTTTTCATAGTCGAGCTTTTTAACTATGGTTTTTTCACCTTTAAAGGTTTCTATATCTACTGTTTTACCGGTGTGTTGAGGTATTTTTTCTACCTTAGGCATTGTTTTACCAAATCCGGTAGCAATAACGGTAATTCTCATTTCACCATGAAGGGACTCATCGGTTACCGCACCAAAGATAATATTGGCATTGCGATCAGCCTTTTCGGTAATAAAGGTAGCCGCTTCATCTATCTCGGATAAAAGCAGGTCAGTTCCACCGGTAATATTTATCAATATCCCCTGCGCCCCTTCGATAGATGCCTCTTCTAAGAGAGGTGATGAAACCGCATGTTGAGCGGCGTGCATAGCCCGATTTTCTCCGGTTCCAACCCCAATGCCCATCAGTGCGTTACCTTTTGAAGACATAATCGTGCGGACATCGGCAAAGTCAAGATTGATTATCCCCGGGACAGTAATTAAATCCGATATACCTTGAATAGCCTGTCTCAAGACATTATCAGCCACTTTAAAGGCATCCAGAATAGTCGTCGACCGCTCCACCACGCTTAATAATTTTTGATTAGGGATGACAATAAGGGTATCAACCTTTTCTATCAGTTCTTCCAATCCTTTTTCAGATTGTTGAATGCGTCTTTGTCCTTCAAACAGAAAAGGTTTAGTCACCACAGCCACGGTAAGTGCCCCTGATTCTCGGGCAATCTCAGCAATAACCGGCGCCGCACCTGTCCCCGTGCCGCCACCCATCCCAGCCGTAATAAAGACCATATCTGCGCCACTTAATATCTCCTGGAGTGCGCTTCTATCCTCTTGTGCCGCCCGTTGTCCTATTTCTGGATTAGACCCGGCACCCAGTCCTTTGGTCAATTTACTTCCAATTTGTATCTTGTAAGGGACAAGCGATGTTTTTAATGCCTGGGCATCGGTATTAGTAATCATAAATTCGATACAGTTGTTACTCAATCGATTGGCAAACATCCCATTGACCGCATTACTTCCTCCTCCCCCCACACCAATTACCTTGATTTTGGTAGGTGTAGTTATATCACTTTCAAATTCAAACCCCATGTTTTTTTACCTCCTTATGTTAATTTTGGATTTTCGATTTTAGACTTTGGATTGAAGAAAGGTTTCAATCCGCAATCCCCAATCCAAAATTCCTCAAATCCAAAATCCAAAATCTAAAAAAATTCTCCCACCCATTCTTTCATCCGATTGAGGACTTTTTTGAATACATTACCGCCCCCAAACTTTGTTTTTTTACCCTCTAATTTATGCATCATACCATAAGTTACCAGGCCAACACCTGTAGCATACAAAGGTGAATTAACCACATCGACCAGGCCACTTACTCCATGTGGTGTGCCAATCCGCACCGGTAAATCAAAGACCCGTTCGGCTAATTCTACTGTTCCTTCCAACATCGATGTCCCACCAGTTAAAACAACGCCGGAGGTAACTAAATTTTCGTAGCCAGTCATCCTTATTTCTTGATTTATCAAACTGAATATTTCCTCCATGCGCGGTTCGATAATCTCTGCCAATACCTGTTTGGGTAAGGTCTTTTCTCTCCGGTCACCTACCGAGGGAAGGATGATAGTTTCATTATCCTTGATTAATGAACTCAGACAACAGCCACTATTTATCTTGATTTTTTCTGCTTCGACAATCGGTGTGCGTAGACCTACCGAGATATCCTTGGTAACATTATCTCCGCCAATAGACAAAATACTTGTATGCCAGATGCTTCCATCGATGAAGATAGCTAAATCCGTTGTCCCGCCACCTATGTCTACCAGAACTACACCCAGGTCTTTTTCATCCTCGATTAATACGGCATAAGCCGCGGCTAATGGCTCAAGAACAATATCATCCACCTCAAATCCTGCCCGATTGACACATTTGATAATATTCTGTGCCGAGGTAACTGCCCCGGTAACAATATGAATTTCTACCTCTAATCGGACCCCGGACATGCCCACTGGTTCTTTTATTCCATCCTGGCCGTCAATAATGAATTGTTGTGGTAAGACATGAATTACCTCGCGGTCTAAGGGAATAGATATAGCCTTGGCCGCATCGATTACCCGTTCGACATCCGATTGGGTTACCTCTCGTCCCCTGGAGATAGCAATGACACCATGGCTATTCATCCCTTTTATATGTCCGCCAGCAATACCAGTAAATACTGATGATACCTCTACACCAGCCATAAGTTCTGCCTCACTTATGGCATTCTCGATGGATTTGATGGTCGAATCAATATTTACCACTACCCCTTTTCGTAATCCATGTGAAGGACTTGTGCCTACCCCTATTATCTCTACCCTATCTTCATCTATCTCTCCTATGACCGCACACACCTTTGTGGTCCCAATGTCCAGTCCTACAATTGTATCTTCTCTTGCCATTTTTAAGACTCCTTTATTATCATACAATGATTTTCGATTTTGGATTTTCGATTTTGGATTGAAGAAATTAAAAGTTCAAAGATTCCTCAATCGAAAATCGAAAATCCAAAATCGAAAATTCCATTAATAATTCTACTCTCTATCTTTAACAATAATATTATCAAATCGTAAATCAATATATTCCGGCATATTTTGCATCTGTTGTTGATAATATTTTAAAATCGTCTCTAATTCCTTTATCCTTTCGCTTAATCGCTCAGGCACGAATTGGGAGCCACAATGTATCTTTACTGCCCCAATTTTTGTCATCATCAAAATATCATAAGGATTAGAAATATCAATATTTGAGATATTGGAAAACAACTCACTTTCGCCTTTTTTTATTGTTGAAATAAGTAATAAGGCATCTTTCAACCTGATATCTTCGGTCTGGTTACCAATTTTTAGGGTTCCCACTCCCGTAATCACAGGCAAATCTTCGATATTTTCCGTTTTAAAAACAACTAACTTGTTATCGATTCCAAACTTACGGGAGTTTATTAATATTCCCGCCTCGGCCTGGCGTGATTTAACCTTAATTAATATATCGTTAGGAAACTTTCGTTGAATGCTTATCTTTTCAATCTCAGAATTCTTTAACAAGGTATTTTTTAAATCGGTATAATTCAGTTTAAATATATTTGGCTCTACACATGAGTAATTTTTCAGACAAAATTCCTTAAATATCCGCTCAACCTCTTTTTTCTTTATGCCTTTACTTTCTAAAATAATTATTGGTTTTTCAACCCGGAAGTAAGGAGAATCTGTCAGAAAATATTTGAGTTTGATAACCCCAAAAATCCCTCCGAGCAATACCATTAAGATAAATAATTTAACCGCCCTTTCAATATATCCTTTAATGAGTCTTTTTCGTCCTTTTTTACTTCGCCATTTATTTTTCCTTTCACTTAGTTGTTGGGCTAATCTTTTCTGTCTCCTCATTCTTTGTATTCCTTACTGTGATTCAGACATCAGACTTCAGACGATAGACTTTTCTCTGTAGAAATTAGTCCCTGATAGTATCTTTCCCTAATTCTGATATCTGATGTCTATAGTCTACTGTCTAAATCACAGTATTTCTTACTGTACATCTTGGCGCCATGCTTGAAGAAAGCATCTTCAGGACAAGCTCATCATAACTAATGCCTACTGCCTGAGCACAGGCAGGTAAATCAGATAAATCCGTTAATCCCGGAATGGTATTGACATCATGAACGAACGGCGTGCCATCCTGACCAACCATAATATCTACTCGTGAAAACCCATGACAACCTAAGGCTAAATGAGCCTTTAGTGCCGTTATTTGAGTTTGAGCATAAATTTCTTTACTCAGTCTTGCGGGGATAATAAATTCCGTCATCCCTTGAGTATATTTTGCCTGATAATCATAGAATTCATTTTGGGAGACTAATTCCAAAACAGACAATGCCGTTATATTGTCTCCCCAACCTAATATTCCCACAGTAACCGATTTACCGTCAATAAATTCCTCGACAAAGGCATCACCAAACTCAAAAATCAATTTTTCGATAACCTTAGTTAGTTCCTTTTCCTCCTTGACCAGAATTACCCCAATACTTGAACCTTCAGAGGTAGCCTTAGCCATCACAGGCATCTTACAATTCCTTAATACCTCTTCACAGCCGTGCTCTAATCCATTTTCAAATGTCCAATATTTAGGTGTCGGGATACCACAGGCCTCAAATATTCTCTTAGAGGCAACCTTATTCATGCCTAAGGCCGAGGCCAACACCCCTGAACCTGTATAAGGGATATTTAATATTTCCAAAAGCCCCTGTATGCAACCATCCTCTCCATAACGACCATGAAGGGCAATAAAGGCAATATCGAACTTCTGGAGTTTTTCTATAAATCCTTTTTCTGCTGGGTCTAAAGCCTCAGCGAAAAATTTCTGTCTTTGTAATGATTCTAAAACCTTATTTCCGGAGCGAAGTGATATTTCCCTCTCACGGCTCTTGCCACCCATCAAGACCCCTATTTTCTTATCTAAAAAATACTCCCTCACCCTTATTCCTCACCAACAATGACAATCTCTTCCTCTAATCTCCTCCCAAATTTATCCAACACCTTCTTTTTTATCATTGAGATTAAATTTAAAACATCCGTTGCCGTTGCCGTGCCATCATTTAATATAAAATTAGCATGTTTATGTGAAACATAAGCCCCACCAACTCTTAATCCCTTTAATCCTGCCTCATCAATCAATTTCCCAGCGAAATTATCTGGTGGATTTTTAAATATACAGCCAGCACTTTTAACCTTAATCGGCTGAGTATTTTTTCTTTTTTGCTTATACTCCTCTACTCTATTAACTATACTATAAATTTTGTTTTTTGTCAATAAAATTTCTACATCTAAAACAATATATTTTTTCAGATGGCTATTTCGATAGGAAAAATCACCGTTTTTTGGGATTAATTTTTTAATCCCCGTTCCTTGTTTATCCATTACCCTAACCGTAGTTATGCAGTCACCTATCGATTTTTCCGCTACGCCTGCATTACCGACCACTGCTCCGCCAACAGTGCCTGGAATACCAACAGCGAATTCTAACCCACTTAACCCTTTTGCAGAGGCCCAATTAACCACCCTTGATAGAGAAACACCTGCCCCGACAATAAGACCGCGGTCACTGACCGCTATCTTTTTAAATTCGCCAACCAACTTGATTACTACCCCTCGAATTCCTTTATCTCTGACTAAAAAATTAGTTCCACCACCAAGGATAAAATATGGTCTGTCGGCTCGATAGACAAGTTCAACTATCTTTCTTAATTTTTCCTCATCACCTACCTCTATAAAAATATCTACCGGGCCACCGAGCCTGAAGGAGGTATGTCGACTCATCGACTCGTTAAATTTGATGTCAGATGTTATTTTCTGAAGTTCTAAAGCCAAATCCATAGCTTATGATGCCGCCTTTGTAATCGGTCCGGGGGATTTTAAACCTCCGTTGGTGTTGGGATTCAAGAAGAAGTCATATAGGTCATATAAGTTCTATTCTTCCCGAACCCCAAATCTCGCTAAGCATAATCCGTCCCACCAATTATCATTATCCAGATTCCATCAATTTTTTGCTTAATTCTATCCCTACCTTCCAGATATCGCCTGCGCCCAGGGTAATAACTGCATCCTGGGGAGCGATGACACTCTTCAAAAATTCGACTATTTCCGGAAATGACTGAATGAACATCACCTTCGAATGACCTTGTTTAATCAGATTTTCCACGATTAAAGAGGCATCTACACCTGGAATCGGTTTTTCTCCTGCCGCATAAATCGAGGTAATAACAACCATATCGGCATCATTGAATGCCTGACCAAATTCCTGGGCTAATGCCTTTGTTCGGCTATAACGATGAGGTTGAAATATAGCGATAATGCGCCCGGAAGGCTTGCCTTGTTCCTTTTTTAACTTAAGGGTAGCTAATGTCGCTTTAATCTCTGTAGGATGATGGGCATAATCATCGATGATTAAGATTTCATTTACCTCTGCCTTAATTTCGAATCGGCGATGAACACCACTATAATTGGCTAATGCATCCTTTATTATGGACAGGTCAATCCCTAACTCCAGGCCTACGGCTACAGCCGCTAATGAATTATTTAAATAATGCACTCCAGGTATGTTGACTTTTACCCTGTCTAATTCTTTACCTGCTACCACAAGATTATATTCGGAGTGAAAACTATTCAGGCTTATGTCCGTAGCTCTAATCTCTGCCTCTTCAGCTAAGCCATAGGAGGTAAATCTTCTTTCCATCCTTTCTATTAACTGACGAAGATTTGGGCAATCTAAGCAAAATATTATCTTCCCATAAAACGGCACCTTATTCATAAAGGTACAAAAGGCATTTCTGATTTCATCTAAATCCTTATAAAAATCAAGATGTTCCGCGTCAATATTAGTCACAACCGCAATGATAGGAGACAGTTTCAGGAAACTTCCATCACTTTCATCTGTCTCGGCAACCATATATTCGGAACTCCCCAATCGGGCATTACTACCAATATCATTAAATCTACCACCAACCACTACCGTTGGGTCTAACCCTGCCTTAGTCAAAACTAAAGAAATCATCGATGTCGTCGTTGTCTTGCCATGAGCACCGGCAATAGCAATGCTATATTTAAGCCGCATCAACTCGGCTAACATCTCCGCCCGGGGGATAACGGGTATTCGCTTAGCCTTTGCCGAGATTATTTCCACATTATCAGGGCCAACCGCCGAGGAATAGACCACCACATCGGCACCTTCGATATTACGGGCATCATGACCCTGGTATATCTTCCCACCTAACGACTCAACTCCTTTAGTTACCTCACCCTGGTGAATATCCGAACCTGTAACTTTGCAATTCAAGCTTAATAAGACTTGAGCAATACCGCTCATGCCACTCCCACCAATACCGATTAAATGAACATGCTGGTCCTTTTTAAACATCTTGCCTCCTAAAATGTAAGCGTTCAGGTATCAGGTGTCAGGTATCAGGTAAAAAGTCAAGAAAAGAGTTTTTATCCTTCTTTTCTTCCTGACACCTGACACCTGACACCTGATACCTGACTAATTTCTTTGCTTTTCCTTCCCCTTTTTATAAGTATATAACGAATAAATAAGGTTAATAACATTTTGAGTAGCATCCTTAGTTATCAGAGTCTGGTAATTTCTGGCCATCATATTGAGTTTATTGCGATTTTGAGCTAATTCAAGGATACTCCTGGTTAATTTTTCCAGGGCTATTTCCGATTCTTTAAACATCATAGCCACCCCCTTTTCGGCTAAGAGTTTAGCATTATACTCTTGATGATTATCTGTGGCATAAGGATATGGTATCAAGATAGCCGGCAGACTGCAAGCAATAATTTCAGCCAGTGTAGTTGCCCCGGCCCGACAAATGACTAAATCGCTGGCGGCATAACATAATGCCATTTCAAAGAAAAACTTGTCCACCACAGTCCTTATGGGTAAATTTTGCGTCAATTCCTTTATCTCTGCATAATCTGCTTCTCCTGTAGCCCAGATTATCTGGATTTCATCCGGCGGTAATAACCTAATTGTTTGGCTCATTACCTCATTAATTTTATGTGCCCCTTTACTGCCACCAAAAATCAGCAAGGTAAATTTATCCGTCTCTAATTCAAGTAAAGTTTTTGCTTCTTGTTTGGGTATATTTCCCATCTGCCCCCTGATAGGGTTACCTGTTACTTCTATTTTTTTGGCCGACAGATGAGAAATAGAGTCTTGAAAACTAACAGCCACATTATCTACTAATTTTGCCAGCAGGCGATTTGCCTTACCCGGGATTATATTTTGCTCATGAATCAAAGTTGGTATTCTCAATAAAACCGCGGCTAATACTGTTGGAATTGAGGCAAATCCGCCCATCCCTATAACTACATCCGGCTTGAATTCGCTTATGTATTTTGTCCCTAAAAAAAAACCGACGATTAATTTGGTAATAAATTTTAAAATACCCTTTTTCCCTGTCCAGCCCTGCACATCAATACCTTTAAAATCAAACCCTTGCTTTTGAATCACCTCCTTTTCGATTTTAGCTGTTGTCCCGATAAATAGGATTTCTGATGCCTTCTTCTCCTTCAATTTATCCGCAATGGCCAATCCAGGATAGATATGCCCTAATGTTCCCCCACCGGTAATGATGATACGCATTTTCCCCTACCTTTAGCAATTATTGTAGGGGTTTAGGCTGTAGGTTGTAGGCTGTAGGTAGGAAAATCTAATAACCTATAGCCTATCTACCTACAGCCTACAGCCTAAACCCCTAAATTATCCTACTGATACAGCCTGGAATTATACGGTTGATGCAGCGTCTGCTTGGCAACATTCAAAATAATCCCTACCCCAATCATATTAAGAAGTAGGGCGGAACCTCCAAAGCTGATAAAAGGCAGCGGCATCCCTGTTGTTGGGACTACGGCTGTAACGACACCGATATTAAGAAGTGACTGCATGATAATGAGCATAGTTATACCAAATGCCAATAATGAGCCATAGGAGTCCTTGGCTGAAAGACTGATTTTACAGCCAGCATAGGCAAATCCCAAAAAAAGCAGGATAACGACCACGGCCAGTAAAAAGCCGCCTTCTTCACCAATAACCGCAAAGATAAAATCAGTAGAGGATTGGGGTAAGTAGAAGAGTTTTAATCTACTTTCGCCTAATCCTACACCACATAATCCTCCAGAACCTAAGGCAATTAATGATTGAATAATATGATAACCGGTATGTTCCGGGTCGGCCCATGGATTTAAAAATGCGACTAATCTTCTGAATCGATATGGGGCGATTAGAACTAAGACATAAATAGTCGGCAGAGCCACTAATATTAAATATATTAAATGTTGAATCCTGGCCCCTCCGACAAATAAAATAGAGACAGTAACCATACCCAAGAGGATAATCATACCCAGATGAGGTTGTTTTAAAAGGATTATGGAGACAATCAATAAAAGGATTAAAGAGGGAATAAATCCTTTAAAGAAATCCTGCAAATCATTTTTTCTGCGGACGATAAAATCGGTTAAAAAAATAACAAAAACAATTTTTAATAATTCTGATGGTTGAAAACTCAAAAATCCTATCTTAACCCATCTTGTTGCCCCGCCTATTTCCTGTCCCAAACCAGGAACTAAAGTTAGACTAAGTAAAAATAATCCGGCTATAACCAAAAGAAAACTTTTATTTTGCAACCAATGATAATTTAATCTCCAGGCACCAAAAAGTCCTATTAATCCAAGTATTATCCAGCAAATCTGTCTTTTTAAAAAATAATAGGAATCCCCAGTATATTCATTAGCCGTGATGGCACTGGCACTATAAATCATCAGCAGACCAAGTCCTATCAAGGCAATAGTAATTAAAAATAAAAATACATCGATTCGTGCTCTGTGAGACATTGAATACTCCTTATGAAATTTTCGATTTTCGATTTTCGATTGAGGATATAAAATTTCCCAATCCAAAATCGAAAATCCAAATAATTCTACCTTAATTTCAGGGTACTTAGACTTAACAGGGTAAAGATTCCGGCAATAATCCAGAATCTGACAATAATCTTAGGTTCACTCCAACCTTCTCTTTCGAAATGATGGTGTATCGGTGCCATTTTGAAGATACGGCGTTGAAACAATTTAACCGACCCAACCTGTAGAATTACAGATAAAGCCTCGATAACAAATAAGCCACCGATGATAAGCAGTAGCAATTCATTTTTAATCAAAATAGCGGCTGTGCCCAAAATCCCACCTAAGGACAATGAGCCGGTATCACCCATAAATACATCCGCCGGATAGGCATTATACCAGAGGAATCCAAGTGAGGCACCAATTAAAGCACCCAGGTAAACCGTTATTTCACCCGTACCACTGACATAAATTATTTTCAGATAATTAGCGAATTTAAAATGGCCGGCAAAATATGATGCCCCTGCCAGACCAATAGCCGCAAATATCACCGCTCCAATAGCTAAACCGTCTAATCCATCAGTAAGATTAACCGCATTTGAGGTGCCGACTATTATCAAGACAACAAGTAAAATATAAGCCACACCTATTTCTACCGGCATCCCCTTGAAAAAGGGGATGGAAAGACAAGTACCATATTTCAACTGGATAGGATTATGATAGAGATAGATAGCCAAAACAGAGGCAAGGAGCACCTGACTACTAAATTTATACTTAACCACTAAACCTTCATGTTTTTGGCGCACTAATTTCAGATAATCATCGATAAACCCTATCAGCCCTAATCCTAAGGTCACACCAATCATTATCCAGGTAAATCGTATATCGAATCTTGACCAGAGAAATGATGAAATAAGTAATGGGATAAGAATAATTATTCCACCCATAGTCGGTGTATCAGCTTTATGAAGATGATTATGAAGATATTCCTTACGAATGACCTGCTGAATATGTTTTTGCCTTAATATTTTTATTATCCATGGAGCGATGATTAAGGAGATGATTAAGGCTGTGATAGTGGCATAAGCCGCTCTAAAGGTTATATATTGAAAAACCCGGCAGACAGAAAAAATAGTTCCCGGTTCATATAGCCATTCATAAAATATGTGATAAAGCATTTTCCACCCCTTTTTTTTGTTACAATAATCAGCCTTCTCCCTTACCTGATTACCGATTACTGATGACCGATTACCGGCTTTAACCCTTCCACCACTTCCTCTAACTTCATCTTTCTTGAACCTTTAATTAAGATAATATCCTGGGCAGCTAAAATTTTCTTTAGTCTGGTAATTATTTCTTCGTTAGTTTCACATTGATACACCGTCACTCCTTGCTTACCTGCATCTTTTGCCGCTCTGGCGGCCTCCTTGCCTATGGTAAAAAGGATATTAACACCGGTTTCTATTGCCTTTTTGACTACGGTTCGATGGAAGGATTTACTAAAATCTCCTAATTCGAGCATATCTCCCATCACAAAAATTTTTCTACCCCGGGTCTGGATTTGGCTTAATGTCTCTAATGCCGCCTTCATCGAAGTCGGATTGGCATTATAGGCATCATTGATTACCCGGACATCTCCATAAAAATGCAATCCCATTCGACCATAAGGTGTTTTAAGTTCCTGATATGCGTCTTTAATCAGTTCCCATTCGATACCTGCGGCACAGGCAATGGCCGTTGCACCTAAGACATTATAAACATTATGTAATCCTAAAATAGGCACGGTGACAGAATAGGATTTATAGGACTTATAGGACTTATAGGACCTATAGGTCCTATAAGTCCTATAAATTTTAAAGTTAATCCCATTTGCATTCTGGGTAACATCCTCAGCCGTAATATCTGCCCGGTGACGAATGCCAAAGGTAATTTTCTGGCCCTTGAATTTTATTCTATTTGAGTAATAATCATCGCGGTTTAAAATAGCAATTCCGTCCATTGCCTCTAAAAGTTGAGCCTTTTCTTGAGCGATATTTGCCCGGCTGTGAAGATAGCCCAGATGAGATTCCCCAATATTGGTAATCAAGCCAATAGTCGGTTTAGCTATTTGAGCCAGATATTTTATTTCACCCACCTGATTCATGCCGATTTCAACTACTGCGGCCTGGGTGGTGTTGTTTAATTCTAACAGGGTCAATGGCAGGCCAATAGCATTGTTAAAACTACTTCTGGATTTCAAGGTATTAAATTTTTTTGCCAGAAGTATCGCCGCCATTTCCTTGGTTGTTGTTTTACCATTACTGCCTGTAATGGCTACTATGGGTATCTGGAATTTTTGCCGATAGTCCGCGGCTATCTTGCCTAAAGCAATAAGGGTATTTTTTACCTTAATAATGGAAATTGGAGATTGGAAATTGGAAATTGGAAATTGGAAATTGGAAGAGATAATTAAGGCACTGACACCTTTTTTAATCACCTCCTCAATAAAATCATGTCCATCGAATTTATCGCCTTTAAGGGCAATAAACATCTGTCCTTGAATAATCGGCTGTCTGCTGTCGGTGGAAATTCCACAAATCCATTTATCCTTATCCCCCTGTAATAACTCACCTCCTGTTGAAAGTAATATTTCATCTATTTTTAATGGTTCCATCTAATACCTTTTCCACTACTTCGAAGTCATCAAAGTGGATTTTTTTATCCCCGAATATCTGATAGGTCTCATGCCCTTTGCCGGCAATGAGCACCAAATCCCCTTGCCTGGCGTAATTTAACGCTTTGGTAATGGCTTCAGCACGATCAGTTATTTTTTCATAGGACTTATAATACCCATAAGACTTATTCCTAATCCCCATCTCGATTTCTTTAATAATCTCCTGCGGGTCTTCATTCCTTGGGTTATCTGTCGTAATAATGGTGTAATCGCTCAGCGTCGTTGAGATGTTACCCATCTGGGGTCTTTTTTCTCTATCACGATCACCGCCACAACCAAAGACGGTAATGATTCTTTTGGGATTCAACTTTCTGCTTGATAATAAAACATTCTTTAATCCATCAGGTGTATGGGCGTAATCAATGACTACGGTAAAATCCTGTCCTTTGTCAATCAACTCGAATCTACCTCGGACACCGGGGACATCTTCAACCCCTTTTTTGATAGTCTGGATATCTATTTGCTCAACTATCCCGCAGGCTATAGCCGCTAAGGCATTATAGACATTATGTTCGCCAATCAATTTCAGGTTTATTCGAGTTGATTTTTGCCCTGAATACTTAAAAAAAAAGAGGTATTGGAAATCGTTGATTCAATCTTATATGCATAAATTTGTGCCTTATCCGATAAACCGTAGGTAATTGTTTTTGCCTGGGTATTAGAAATTACCTCTTTTGAATGGGTATCATCGAGATTAATAATTGCCGTGGCTGATTCAGGAAGTGCCTTGAATAATTTTAATTTTGCGGCTAAATAATCATTTTCCGTCAGATGAAAATCTAAGTGTTCCGGAGTAATATTGGTAAAGATAGCGATATCGAATTCACAACCCAGGGTGCGATGAAGGGCTAAGGCATGAGAAGAAACCTCCATGACTACATGGGTTGAGTTTTTTTTAACTGCCTCGGATAATATCTTTTGGAGTTCTAATGCCTCTGGAGTAGTCTGGTTCGATAGTGTTTCGGTGTTGCCTATCTTGGTAGTAATTGTCGATATGCGAGTAGGTTTATAGCCGGCGGTATTTAGTATCGATTCGATAAGATAGGCCGTGGTTGTTTTACCATTCGTCCCGGTAATACCGATTAATCTAAGTTTTGAGGAGGGGTGGTCGTAGAAGGTATCTGCAATTATCGGGGTAGCCAGTCTCGTATCAGGAACCTTAATATAGGTAATTGTTGGGGTAACAGGGACATTAACAAGACAAGCCTTTTTTGAAATGAGGATTGCCGTTGCCCCTCTTTGAATTGCCTCAGTTATGTAATTATGTCCATCAACCTTAAATCCTTCGATACAAATGAATAAGGACCCGGCACTTACCTTTTTAGAATCAGTGGTGATGTTGGTTATTTCTAAGTTAAGGTTGCCAATAACCTGCCTTTCTTTTAGATTGTAGACCAGCCTTTCTAAGTTCATCAATTCCTCCCAGAATTTTTATATGTCTTATATGCCCTATATGTCCTATTCTTTTATTCTCTCACCGAAGCCTCAGCCTTTTTTGTCTTGAAAAACAAGGCGACTAATTTATGAAACATCCCTTTATCTTCCTCTTGAGCTAAAGGTTCCGGTTGTGGCAAATAGACAATTTCAACCCCCTCAGGTATGTATAAACCCATTTGAGTGGCTATTTCCTCAATCCTTTCAGAAGATTCTAAACTAGAGAGCTCGACTAACAACATTCTCTGGACATTTTCCATCTGGTGCATTTGTTTTTGAAGTTGGGAAATGGTATAGCCTCTCGATGTCATCGAAATCTGGGTAGATGTCAGGAAAAATAAAATACTAAGTATCCCACTGATGACAAGCAGGGAACGGATAGCAATTTTTCTTATTTCGCTTTTTTTAGGTTTTCCGAGTAGAACTAACAATTTATCTCCTTTACTCTGGAATAGTTGCCAATAGTCTATTTCAACCTTTGGCTCACAACATCCATTTCCAGGTTTCAAACCTGTGTGTTCCATTTTTTCCCTCCCTATTTAATTTATCGACAAAAATCTATTTTTTCTGTAATAATTTATAATAGGTCTATAGGTCCTATTATTTTCTCTACTACCCGAAGTTTTGCACTTCGTGCCCGCGGGTTGGCTTTAATCTCTTGATAAGCAGGTCTAATCGGTTTTTTAGTCATAATTCTAACCAACCCTTGCTTTTGCCAGTCACGGAATTTATATTTGACCAGGCGGTCCTCAAGTGAGTGAAAAGATATAACCACAAGCCGGCCGCCCTCTTTCAACATCGATATCGCCCCATCCAAAGATTCGTCCAATGCCTCCAATTCCTGGTTAACGGCTATTCTTAATGCCTGAAATATCCTGGTTGCCGGATGAATCCTTTTATGTTTTGGAATCGTTGACTCAATAGCCTTGATTAATTCAAAGGTAGTACTAATCGGTCTATTTTTAACAATTGCCTGGGCAATTTTGTTTGCCCTAGACTCCTCGCCATATTTCAGGATGATGTCTGTCAATTCCTGAGTCGTGCAACGATTGACTAAATCACTTGCCTTAATTTTATTCCTTGAATCCAACCGCATGTCTAAGGGGGCATCATATCTGAAACTAAAACCACGGGTTGTTGATTCAAAATGCAATGAACTTATACCTAAATCATATAAAATACCGTCTGCATAATTGGGAGACAACCCACTACTTCCCTTAATAGTAGATGAAGCGTCTCGCTTCATACTTACGAGCCGAGACGGCTCGTCTACTCTTAATAAGGAATTGGCTAAAATCTTCTTTATATTCCTGAAATTATCATGAACGAAAATGATTTTTTCTTGGGCTAATCGCGTTTTTGCCCGGTCCAGAATCTCTTCGTCTTGCTCAATGCCGATAACCTGACCACCTTTTTGGATAATTGCCTCAGTATGCCCGCCTTCACCCAGGGTACAATCTACATAAACCCCACCGGGTTTCACCTCTAAATATTCTAATACCTCATTGAGCATTACCAGAATATGAGTATTCATTCACTTTGTAGGTGTAGAATGTAGAATATTGCCTTTCCCCGTCTCATGCCACATCCTACATTCTACATCCTTATCCCCTCCCAGTATCTAACCTAATTATTGCTGGTAACCGGTATGCTGATCACCTTTCATTCCCAATCGTCCATTCTCTCTACTAAGAGCCTATCGAAAAAGTTGGAAGCTCGAACTTGT
>SBAY01000297.1 GCA_005239945.1 Nitrospira sp. | reverse complement strand
TTTCGACAAACGAATATACCGCTTCTATCAAAGGCTGTATGAAAAAAACTTTGTTAAAAAAACAACATCTTGCAAGTTTGTATTACAGATTACACAGATAGGAAAAAAAAGAAAAATGATTTTCCTTAATCTGTGAAATCTGTGTAATCTGTGGATGTTACTCTCCCCTCCACAATGGCTATCTCCTCCTCGGTCAAGCCGTAGAGGTCATACACCAGACGGTCAATCTCTGCCTCCAGAATACCAGTGTCGGCATTAGGGTCGGATTTTTTTAGGGAGAGGATGTGGTAATCGAATACCTTCTATCTTCTACTCCCCTGTCAAGCAATTCAACTTTTCTCTCGTATGAGCCTGCGACTCTTGGATATAAATAAATCAATAAACTCAATAACGAACGCTATTACTCTTGTTAAGTTATTAAGTTAACTTCGTCCTCCATTAACCGGTAGTGCTTTGCAAACTGGCTATATTTTCTGTTAAGCACTTTCTGCACCACCGTCCCCTATTGCACTCTCTATATTTCTGCTATCCCTATTTTCTCCTATTAATGTTTACCTTCAATTCTATGTACTCCTTGCATCCTCTAATAAACGTCTCCTTGTTTACATATTTATTCATCTTCTCTGAATATATTTTTATCTCTTTCTTCACCGTCTTAGCTGTCTTAATAGCTTTAGTAAAAAAAACCTTTGCCTCAGTTTTATCTCCCAACCACAGACAGCTAATGCCTAAACATTCATACCAATTTGCCTTATATGAAGGATTCCTAATCGTTTCAATTTCTTTTTTGAGATAGTGCATAGCCTTTTGAACATGCTCCAAATATTTCTCATTCCCTTTCCAATAAAGCAGTTTGGCGTAGTTAAAATGCGCCATTCCAAGTTTAGAATTTAACTCGATGCTTTTGTTATAGCATTCGATTGCTTTTTCAGGGTACCCATGCCTTTCATAACTCCACCCAAGATTACACCATGCCTCAGCATATTCAGGATTTATTTGAATGGTCTTATTGAGACATTTGATTGCTTTTTCAAACTGTTCATAAAATCCATAATTTCTGCCAAGATAACTTAACGCCTCCACATCTTCTGAATTAATTTTAAGTGCTTCTTTAAAACATTTATTAGACTCTTCAATCTTTCCACATTCTTGATAAATTACTCCGAGGGCAAGCCATGCTTTAGCATCTTTCGGATTAATCTTAGTGATTTCGTTAAAACAGAGGAGGGCATTTTTAATCTGATTTTGTTTTATGTAAATCCATCCAAGATTATACTGTGCGAGAGCATACTTTGGGTCAATCCGAAGTGCCTTTTCATAATGCTTGATAGCCTCATTTAATCGGGCACCAGATTCATATCTTTTCCCTTGCGCGTTATATTCGTATACTACGCCAAGGTTATAGTATGCCTCAACATACTTTGGATTAATCTTTATGGCTTTTTTGAAACATGTGATAGCTTCCTTAAACTGTCTTTTGCGTTCATAAAGGTGACCACAATTATTCCATCCATTAGCATTATTAGGATCAATACTAATGCTTTTCGTAGAATACTCAAGAGCTTTTTCTATCTTCCCTTGTTCTTCATAAATTATTGCAAGATTATCCAAAGCCCTAATCTCTTTGGGATTTATCTGGATGGCTGTGTTGTAGTATTCGATTGCCCTCTCAATCTGTCCTTGCTTTTTATAGACCACTCCAAGATTATACCACGCATCAACATATTCACGATTAATCTTTATGGCTGTATTAAAACAACTTATCGCCTTCTCAATCTGTCCTTGTTTGTAGCAAACTACCCCAAGCTTATTTAACGCATCTGGATCTAATGCTTGATTAATTTGCATCGCTTTTATGTAGTTCTCTTCTGCTGATTTCATATCTCCTTGATAATAATATGCATTTGCTAAATAAAAATGAAGGGCAGGAGATTTCATATAGGGTAAAAGATGTTCAAGTGAAGGTCCAATTTGGTTAATAGCATTTTTATAATCTCCACCAAAGTAATAAACCATTCCAATAGTGCAGCCAGTTAAATAAGCCATAATTTGCGGTAAATCTCTTCGTATATATAAGGAAAATTCTCTGTTGTGTCCACTAATTGTAGGTTCTCTTTCTTTTTCGACAGATGTAGAAATTCCTTTTATTTCTTCATTAGGTGCCCGTACAATTTTAAAATTAGCATGAATTCCATAATCATCATACCATCCCCAGATAACGATAACAGTTTTTGCTTTTTCTTTATTTCCTGTTCTCTTCGCTTCTTTTTTGTCTTGAATAACTTTTGGAGCCTTTTGGATAATAAGTGTGGATATACCCTCTTTTTCCTTTTTTGCTTCTAAAGTTTCACATATTCTTTTTCTAATATCTGCTTTTTCCTTTGTTACCTTTATATCATCAAATTCTGCCACAACTACCACTGACTTGTCTGAGATCTTATAAAGGTGACAAGTAGGAAAGGAAATCAATATTGCAAGAAGGATAGGTAAAATCAGGATGAAGCTAAAGAAGGTATAGCCCACTTTATTTATAACCTTCCTTTTGAATATCAGGAAAAACATTGAAACAATTAAAACAGTTATTAAAATGGCGATGACAGAGAGATTGAGCAACATGGAATAAGAAAAGATTTCTATCAGTATATCCTTAACTCCTAATAACCAATTAAAGAGCCAGCTTATACCTATTGCTAATACTGATACTAAAACTTCTACTAAAACTCCAATTTTTATTTTATTCCCATGTCTACCTAACCAACTTCGCAATTCAATAAAAACCTCCTCTTTAATGGTAATTCCGCAAACACAACACTAAATTCACCCCTTTAAAAAACTAATCGACAAACCTTGTTTAACACCTCCTTCTGCGTCATTCCTTAAATCTTTAAGCTTAACATTGGTTTCAACCTGGACATTTACCTTGCCTTCTCTTGCCGATAATATTTTTTAAGATTTCTACTGTTTCCATGATTATTCCTTAGGTTTTTTGTAACACTTTAGCCATCTGAAACTTGTGTAAGTAAGGAGAAACGAAGAAAAGGGAGAATTGGGAAAAAACTCTTATTCATCCTTTTCTTTTCCCCAGTTCTCGATATTCTCTCCCTTTCTCCTTCCATATTCCCTTGCCGGATTTTACCCTTTATGTTGTGCCATATGACACTATTTTAGGGTTTCATTAGAAGCAAGAGGATGAAATGCTAAAGCATTAAATCCACAAGCTATCTACAACTCGCTTATAATTGCTTCAACTAAGCCAGCAATCGTATATTCCTTAGCGGTAATGTCTGGTTTTAGTCCCATCTCCTGTGCTGTTTTGGCCGTTATAGGACCGATACAGGCGAACTTTACTTTATTTAAAAGGCGAGCCCGTTCCTCCTCTTTAAATAGACGACAAAAATTAGTAACGGTTGATGAACTTGTAAAGGTGATAATATCAATAGCTTCCCGCGACAATAACTCCTTTAAATGAGCCTTGTTGCTTTCCTCATTTATTGTCCGATATACGGTCACTTCATCTACCTCTGCACCCAATTGTTTTAACCTTTTGATTAACACCGCTCGTGCAGAAGCGCTTCTTGGAACAAGAACCCTTTTTGCCTCAAATTTTTTAAAGCCCTCGAGCAACCCTTCCTGAGTAAATTCTTGTTCCGGCTGAAAGTCAACCAAAAGCCCTAAATCTTCCAACACCTTCTTAGTTTCAGGGCCAATTGCCGCTATCCTTATTCCTTTTAACTGGCGGATGTCCTGCCCAATTTCCTTTAATCGGTTAAAGAAATACTTAACCCCATTAGAACTGGTAAAAATGAGCCAATCATAATCCGTTATTTTGTTGATTGCCCTATCCAATTTTTTAAAGTTTGCAGGAGGGACAATCTTAATCACCGGGAATTCTATGACCGCGGCACCATATTCCTTCAATAATTCAGTTAATTTGCTTGCCTGTTCTCTTGAGCGGGTGACTAAAATTCTCTTGCCAAATAACGGTTTTTGCTCAAACCAGTTAAGTTTTTGCTGCAGATTGACTACCTCACCGATGACAATTACGGCCGGTGGGTTGAGCCTGACCGCCTTTTCTTCAATATCACTTAAAGTACCTACTACTGTTTCCTGTTCCAACAGCGTTCCCCAAGAAATGACTGCCACCGGTGTTTGCCCATTTAATCCGTTATTGACCAATTCCCTGACAATCTGAGTTAGGTTTGAGACACCCATGAGGATAACGATTGTGCCACCCAATTCAGCTATTTTTTGCCAAGGTAAATCGGATTTGTTCTTAGATACATCCTCGTGTCCGGTGACGATGGTTAAGGTAGAGGTATATTTTCGGTGGGTTAAAGGAATGCCTGCATAAACAGGCACGGCTATGGCTGAGCTAATGCCAGGGACTACTTCGAATTCTATTCCCTTTTCTGCTAAAAATTCTGCCTCTTCTCCTCCCCGGCCAAAGACAAATGGGTCTCCTCCCTTTAATCTGACAACTATTTTACCTTCCTTTGCCTTGTCTGTCAGTAGCTGATTGATTTCTGATTGGGGTAGGGTATGCTTACCTGCCTTCTTTCCTACATATATCTTTTCTGCCTCCTCATTAGCAAAAAGAAGGATTTTAGGATTGACTAAGGCGTCATAAATTATTGTGTGTGCCTTTTTAAGACACTCAACTGCCTTTAGGGTCAAAAGCCCTGTATCTCCAGGTCCTGCTCCGACTAAATAGACTTTTTCCCTCATTTTTATCTAGCACCCCAATATATTGGGGAAGGCGGAAGGTAGAAAAAATTATACCTTCCTACCTTTAGCCTTCTTCCCTTCAACCTTCCTACCCTATCTCTTCGTTATCAAATAACTGCTGAATACCCCTGTATTTTTTAATCTTTCTGCATCTTGTATAGCCTCTTCCCGGGTATCGTATTTACCAAGTCTAATTCTGTACCAGATACCCTTTTCTTTAAGGTCTGCCTGGATGACATAGGCGGCATATCCCCGATTTCTTAACTCTATAAGTAATTCTTCAACCTTTTGTTTGTCTCGTGAAGACTGTAGTTGAATAGTATATTTTTCTTCTGATGGTACTGGCGGGGTTTGAGAAGAGATATCACTTTCAGTTATTTTTTCTTCCTTTGGTTTTTCTTTAGTTTTTTGCCCAGAGGACTGAAAATCCTGTCCTACCTTCTTAGCCTCAGCTCGAGGTGATACCTCCTTTTTTCTGGCTAATTCTTTTAGCCTGATTTCTTCCTTTTCCTTTTCCTCTATCTTTTTCTTCTCAGCTAATTCCTTCTCCATTCGTTGAGCAAGTTGAAGGGCTTGTAATCGTTCCCTTTCCTTTCTTGCCTGAGCCAATTTTATTTTTTCTTGTTCTTGTTGTTTTTTCTTTTCCTCCAACAAGATAGCTAATTTCATTTCTTCTTCTCGTTGTCTTTTTTCCTTTTGAATTCTTTTAAGCTCTGATTCTGTCTCTTTTATTTTCATCTCTTCTTCCATTATCTTTTTTTGTTTAAGTTTGGCTAAGGTATCTTCAAAGTCCTCACCCTCTGGTTCCGGCTCAACTATTACCGGAGAAGCAACCTCCTTTTTAACCTGAACCATTTTTTCCTGAGGCATCATTACCCATGCCCGACCTAAAAAGAAACCCAAAACAAAAACCAGAATACTGCCTAAAATCGTTCCAATAATAATGGTATGTTCCTGTGCACCTGTTTTTTCCCGTCGAGTAGACATATTCAACAACCTCCTTTTAATTGCTTAATGCCCCTCACAGAACCGTGCTTGAGGTTTTCCCTCACACGGCTCTTCGGTAATAC
>SBAY01000174.1 GCA_005239945.1 Nitrospira sp. | reverse complement strand
GTTTAATGGTAATTATTCAATGAATGCTACCATAATATCATCCCTTCGGGATTAATGTAAATCATTGAAGGCAGAAAACAGGTTTCCCTACCGTTCACTAACCTATTACATTACACAAAAACCAATAAATTCTGTATAATTCTAAAAAGAAGAGGATGCTAAACACCTACCAATTAATAATTGATGTATGTGGTTGGCGTAATATATAGTAGCTAAACCATTAAGAAGGTCAAGATATTGTAGTGAAACCCTCTTTTGGGAGTGGTTCAGATTTACATTTTCAGAAGGTCAGCTTTGTAAGTTATTGTGCCACAATAGTCAGATACGCTAAACACATACTAATTGATAATTGATTTCTCCCTTCTTACACCTCTTTAACCCCTTCCGTAATCTTCTCGTCAATAAGGGTTATATTTTTATTCAACTCTTCATAATTTTTAAGAATCTTGCTGGCAGAAGTAATAACTAAACTTAATTGCTGGTCTAAACTGCTGATATTTGTTCCCATCTCAGACATATTATGCTTCAATCCATTCAAAATATTAAACATAAGGCGCAGGTCTCTTTTAATCTTACGGTCCTTTATTCCAAATAAAACTAACCCGAGGAAATAATGAAAGGTTCTTGGGGAGGCAAGATGAACCATTCGTGTTTGTGCATATTCGCATAATTCTGTTTGAGTTAATATATCATAGTAGGCATTCTCAGAAGGGATGTAAAGTATGGCAAATTCGATATTCTTAAGGGTCGTATATTTAGATACCGTGTCAATTTGGTCTTTAATCTCCTTTTCAAACTTTTTGTGCAAAACCTTTTCATCCTTTTTCTCTGCCTTGACTAACCTTCTGTAGGTTTCAATGGGAAATTTTGTATCAATAGGGATAATCTCACTTTCTAAGACGATGGCGGCATCAATCTTTGTGCCATCTTCTAAGACATACCCTTTTTTATAAACATCACCGGGTAATTTGTCACTAATTAATGTATCCATGATAATCTCCCCAACGCCTTTCATCCCTTTAGTAGCTTTTAGTACCTCATTGATTTCTGAAAGTTGTTGAGTGGCTGTCTGCTCCCTTAAATCTAATTGCTCCAAAGATAAAGAAAGCATGTGAATAGTGCGATGCAGGTCTGTCTTTACTGAGTCAATCGTCTTGGTAATATTCCCTAATCCTTCGAGAGTTACATTCTGCCTTTTTCGATAAACTAAAACTAAAAAAGTAATCACCACCACAACACCTATTAAAGTTAATGTCATCATCGTTAATTCAATTATAGTCATTTTGTTAATCCTCCATTTTAAAGAGTTAGGAAGTAGCAAATAGCCAGTTGCCACATATTAGGGATGCTATCTACACCTTTATTTCCTTCTCCTATTAAATTACCACATTTAAAAGGTTTTGTCAAGTTTTTTCTTTGGTAACTTCAATTCAGACATTAGACCATAGACTAAAGACTAAAGACTTAAGACTAAAGACTTAAGAGAGAAAAATGGGCAGAGATTATACAAAAATAAAAGCATGGCAATTAGCAGATGAATTAGCACTTTTAGTATATAAGGCTACGAAAAGCAGGAGGTATCTTTCCTAGATATAGAAATTTCCACTACTAACTTTACCCACAAATTAGACACGCATCCGTTATGACCTTACTAAATTCCTCTTTCGCCATGACCTTACTCCAACAAGTATTCCTGAACCAAGGAGTAGGAGTGCAGAAGGTTCAGGGGTCGCACCTCTGGTTAACCCTGAAGTGGGGTCACCAATAATTATAGTTGATTCTACCTCATATCTTACCCAACCAGGTGCTCCTGAACTTTTGTACGAGAAGCCAGCAAGTACCTCACCGGCAGAAATTTCCGAAGAAAGGGAAGACCATTCTATCCATGATGTGTAATCGGTGAAAAAATCCCAACCAACCGGTTTGGTTATATCGAATACCCCTCCGGCTAACGATATATCCCAAAGCCAGATAGATTCGACCCCTACATTTTCTAATGTGTAGTTGTATGTCCAGATACCACTTACGGTCTCTGTAATATTATAGGTTATCTCCACCATTGGCAAGCCAGAACTTACACCTGCCTTAATAATAATTAACCCGCTTATTAAACCTACAACTAAAAACTTCCTTACCCTTTTTAACATTTTTACCACCTCCAATTATTGTTCCTCAACCACAACACTACCGCTAATCAGGTTTCCGGCTGAGGAATGAGCCACTGCACCAGTAGTCTCGATACTAAAGTAATCCGGCACCTTATCGATTACCTTGAGCACAAAATTAACCTGTCCCGGGACACCGATAAATTGACCTGTTCCTTTAATTGTTGCCTCATTACCATTAGTAATGACAAATGAACTTATGGAATTACTTTCCATTCTTTTTCTGCCTTTATGGTCTAAATATTTCACAAAGCCAGCCGGGCTTGAGTCTCCATTACTAAAACTTACATCTATTTGAAAACTTGCTCGATAGTTGTTTGATTGCAGGTATAAGCCACCGCCTACTGCCTTACCGGGGGTGTTGACTGTCCT
This sequence comes from Nitrospira sp., assembly GCA_005239945.1. Taxonomy (GTDB): domain Bacteria; phylum UBA9089; class CG2-30-40-21; order CG2-30-40-21; family SBAY01; genus SBAY01. The sequence continues at coordinate 3,060 of SBAY01000174.1, read as the reverse complement.
TGATTTACCGAGGTAAAGCATAATTTCGCCATCAAAATTACCAACAACTAAATCCTTTATGCCATCATTATTCCAATCAATGACAAACGGCACGGCATAATCCCCAACATCGATATCACTACCATTTGCTTGAACAAATGAACTGGTGGTAAAGGTTGGGTTGTCATCCTGTTCCTGATTAAGATAACAGGTTATTTTGCCATATCGTTCTCCGAGCAATAAATCCTTTTTACCATCGCCATTAAAATCGAGAATAAATGGGGCGGCATTATCTCCGACATCGATTGGTAGAGCATTTGCCATGATTAAGGTCCCTGAACCAAAAGTAGGTAAATCATCCGAGCCGGTATTAATAAATAATCGAAGGTTACCATCTCTATCTCCAACAACTAAATCCTTTTTGTTATCATTATTCCAATCAACGACAAACGGCACGGCAGAATCAGACACCTCTACCACTGACTGAGCGGTAGCTAAAATAAATACTGGAGAGTCATCTGAGCCAACATTCTGATAAAATCTTACCTTACCAAACCTATCACCAATAATCAGGTCTTTACGATTATTAATATTCCAATCAACGACAAACGGGGCCAAAAAGCTGCCCTGGGATAAAATCATAGCGTCTGTAGTGAAACTCGGGTTGTCATCTGTCCCTTGATTTTCAAAATAGGTAACTATTCCATTTCCATTGCCAATAATTAAATCCTTTTTACCATCGTTATTCCAATCAACAACAAACGGAGTAGAATAATTGCCTACCTCTAAATTTGCACTGTTTGCCTGAATCTTTTGTCCGGCGGTGAATTCAAAATCTACCGCAGGGGTTAAACCTGCTGATACCTCTGAAGTCATACCGGAGGTTACCTCGACTAATTGATTGAATACCTCATACCCGGCTTTTCTCACGCGGATAACATACTTACCCGTTATCAGGTTTGGAATAGTTATTTCACTTGCTCCCTGGTATTCTCCTAAATACCCATAATTACCACCTAAATATACCGTTGCATTAGTAGGTGTAGAGATAATATGAATGTTCCCAGTCGTTGGGGTATTGTCTTTATCAAGAGGGTCCGTCCCGGCGTCTTTTTCCTCACCATCGTTATAGCTATCGTTATCCGAATCGCTATCTATTGGATTAGTTCCGTCGCTCATTTCCTGTCCATCCATAACATCGTCATTATCGGTATCCGGAAGATTAGGGTTAGTTTCGATGGAATCCACCTGACCATTTTTATTTACATCCTCAGCCCCATCCATCAGGTTATCACCATCTGTATCCGGATTAAGTGGGTCTGTGGTCGTAGTTGGGTCAATATCGGCCACAAAAACACCCATATTTGTATTATTCCCCTCAGGAGCAGTCAATCCCCGTTCTGTCCCATCAAAAATGCCGTCTCCATCAGTATCTTTTTGTCTTGGATTTGTTTCACCCAAATCTACCACACCATTTACATTCATATCTTCCGTTCCGGTATTTCCATCGGTCAACCCATCGTCATCCGTATCATCATCGTCAGGGTCTGTCCCTGTGGCTAACTCAATGTAATCTGGGATACCATCATTATCTGAGTCAGGGTTGTATAGTTGGACAGATATTGAGATAGTAGCGGCTATCAAAGTTATAGGAATAGCCATCAATCCGGCAATAATTATACCTTTTAATAGATGCTTCATTTTATTCATTTCCTTTTTACGTAACCGTTCAGGTGTCAGTTGCCGGATAATTTCTGCCACGAAGGCACTAAGACACGAAGGTTCACTAAGACTTATAAAATTATCCGTTTTATTCCATCCTTTGAGAGAGGTTTAAAATCTTCTTTGTGCATCTTTGTGCCTTCGTGCCTTTGTGGCAAATTTCTTAAGTTTTTTCATGCCTACCTGAACAGTAACCTTTTTACAAAGTCTATTCTTCATTAATCGAGACAAACACCTTTGTATAATATCCTGCCCTCTCTTGAGTTACATAGACTAAAAACATATATTTTTTGCCTTTATATTCTTCTTTTTCTGCAAATTCAACGGCTATATTTACCTCTTTTTTCTCGCCGCCGGTTAAGACGAATTCTTTCCCCCTGATTTTTAAAAATGCCGGGTCTGGGCAGGGCTCATAACCTTTATCCGCCACCATGGTATCAGTTCCCACAGGGATACTTTTGATGGTGTAAGATAGTGTTTGTGTGCCTGAATTCGTGTTAGTAATAGTAATTGACCCACAACCTGTGAGTGTTCCAGGGATAACATTTTCTACATATATTTCCCCTGGTTCTACCTTAAAATTAAGGCTACCAATTGTCGGTATCTTCTTTTCTTCCTTTAATGGCAGTTCATTACTCACGCTAAAAAGCAACTTACTTTTTAGCCCCACGCCAAAACCAATCCCTTGCTCTATAAATGTGTATGACCAAATAAATGCCATGAATTTCTTGCCGCAATATCTTTCATCATAAGGTATCGTCACAACCACATCTGTAATAGCCATTTCTTTGGGTTTAACACCCATAAAAACATTCTTTTCTGTTGTAACCCAGAATTTATCCGGAATAGCCTCATAGCCATTTTCGAGCTCTTTTTCAGCAGGTATGATTGTTTCTATTTTTAAATTAACCGCTTCTTCGCCTGTATTTATTAATGATAGAGGTAGATTGGCTAATTTTTGGGTAGAATAGGTCCCGCCAATATTAAGGTTTTCAATCAACACCTTAGCAAAATAGGTTTGTAAGCCCATCGCCTGGACACTGGAGCTTAGACATAAGAATAACATCAAAATGATTAATCTTTTCATTTAGCTTTCCATTCCCTTTGGAGTTTAGGCTTTAGCCTTTTATAAGTTATAAAATTCTAAAGAATTAACTTCAACATTCTCTCCTTTTCTTTATTTCTCTGTAATACAAACTTGCAAGATGTTGTTTTTTTAACAAAGTTTTTTTCATATGTAGGCGATAACGAAAAATAGCTCATTTTGGATAATTTAAGGACCATTTTAATTCAAGATACTATTAATTCAATAAGTTATGTATACAATGTATTTTATTCCATTTGTGTAATTCCTTTATT
>SBAY01000256.1 GCA_005239945.1 Nitrospira sp. | reverse complement strand
TCAAACTTTTTAGTGGCTACATCTTCAGATAGAAATCAACGCAACTCTTTACTTAACAACATCTTAACCCAAAAATGCTGGCGGAACATCCGTTAAAGGGGAGAGAAACACTTTTTTCAAAAAGGGTTTCTCTCCCCTTAAAAAACACCTCTCTTTAAACCACTACTAAAAGTTGGGGAATTTCTGGATTCACGACAGCAATTCTAATTTTGGACAGGATTACAGGATAAATAGGATTTTTTAACAATCAAGGTAGTATTTATTCCCTCCCATCTAAAACCTTATACAATAAATCCAGATTAATATTTTCTCGCACCAGGTGGCTGAGTTTATCAATTTCGAGGTCCACATTATAGGTTTTGCCTTCAGCTAAGGGTGGCATTCCTTTTCTTGCTCTTAGATCATTCAAGAAATTCCTGCGGAATGTATCGTTATCAAATACCCCGTGGATGTATGTCCCCCAACATCTAACGAGACAAGTCTTTCTGTCTTGTATTCGTGCACCGTCTACTGCCAGTGGTGTTACCATTCTTTTTACTCCAACCTTGTTCATAACCTCAAAAATTTCGAACATAGGCTCTATCTCCTTAATTACTTGAGACCTGCCGTGATGAATTTCATAACCTGTCACCTCAACACCCGAAGATAAATCTCTGGCTTTTACCTGGGATAAAATTTTTTCCGGATACATCTGAGTAATTATGGGCAAAATCCCTAAACCCCTTATTCTTCTTTTTCTCTTTGACTCTACAGCCATCAAGTCATAAATCCATTCCCCTAATATCTGGTAGCCACCACAAATCCCAATCAGGATATTTAAACAAGACAAGCCTTTTGGTTGGGACTCGAAATTTGAGATTATCTTTTGGGTTAATCCTGACCGCTTAAGATAATTCAAATCCTCGATAGTATTTTTTGTTCCAGGGATAATAGTTACATCAGGACTACCTAATTCTTCTTTGTCGTTGACATAACGCAGGCTGACATCCGGTTCATTCTCTAAGGCGTCAAAGTCAGTAAAATTAGAGATATGTGGCAATCTAATCACAGCTATATCTATCAATTCTCTGCCTCTTTTTTTGTTTTTTAAAGAGGCTTGCCTTGTTGAGGCTTGTCTCGTTGCGGAATCTTCCTCAGGGATTTTTATATCCTCAAAATAAGGAATTATTCCCAATACCTTTATGCCGGTATAGTTTTCTAAAAATTTGATTCCTGATTTTAGTAGTCGTTTATCCCCTCGAAATTTATTTATAATAAATCCCTTGACCATCTTTTTTTCACGCTCGGTCAATAATTGTAATGTTCCAATAAGCCAGGCAAATACCCCTCCGCGGTCGATATCTCCTACAAGAATAACCGGTGCAGAGGCAATTTTTGCTATCTTTATATTGACTATATCATCTCTTTTTAAATTTATCTCTGCCGGGCTACCTGCCCCTTCAATAACTACAATTTCATATTTCTGGCGCAGCCTTTCTAATGATTCTTTCACCTGGCTAAAAACCGGTTTTTTATAATCCTTGTATTCATAAACAGACATATTTTTTACCGGCTTGCCATGCAATATAATCTGGGCTGAGGTTTGCGAGGTAGGTTTAATCAGAATTGGATTCATATCTACGGTAGGTTTAATCCTGCAGGCTTGTGCCTGGGTGGCTTGTGCCCTTCCAATTTCTCCGCCATCTTCGGTAACATAGGAATTTAAAGCCATATTCTGTGCCTTAAAAGGAGCAACACAATAACCATCCTGAAGAAATATCCGACACAAGGCACTGACAAGGACACTTTTGCCTACACCTGAGCCGGTTCCCTGAATCATAATTGTTTTCGCCTTTTTCACCCAAAAACCCTCTATAAAATATGAACTATAGGACATATAAAATAATCAAGCCAAAAATAATTCGATACCAACCAAAAACCATAAAGTTATGTCGTTTAATGAAGGCCATAAATCCAGCAATTACCAACCAGGCAACTATAAAGGAGACAATAAAACCAGTGCCAAAGACTACCGCATCCGCAGAAGAAAGAGATAGAAGTATTTTTAACAAGCTGTAGAGTGTTGCGGCAAACATCGTCGGGATAGCCAGGAAAAAGGAAAACTCAGCCGCCGCCTCACGACTTAATCCGACAACCAATGCCCCCATAATGGTTGATGCCGACCGGGACATACCTGGAATAAGAGAAAAACACTGGGCAACACCAATCCAAAATGATTTTTGCAGACTTATATGTTCCATGACAAAGGTCTTTGGATGCTGGCAAAATCGCTCGATAATCAGGATAGCCAGACCACCAACAATCAATGCCAGAGCTACCACCTTAGGTGTGAACAATCTATCTTCGATGCTGTCATGAAACAGAAGACCCAGGACAGCCGAAGGAATAAAGGCAATACCTATTCCAACTGCAAACTTCCAGGCAATACCTTTAGATAAACCTTCTGGTGTTGATTTGCCTAACAAACTTTGGATTAGCCCTAAAATACGCTTATGAAAATAGCCCAAAACAGCAAGTATCGCCCCCAGTTGAATGAAAATCTCAAAGGCATTAGCCTTTTCACCAGTAAATTTCAAATAGTGCCCGGCAAGTATCAAATGCCCGGTGGAACTAACAGGAAGAAACTCCGTAACTCCTTCAACAATACCCAAAATCACACTCACTAAAATATCGTTCATCAACATCTCCTTTTTAGTAGGTATCAGGTGTCAGGTAAAGAAGAGGGAAAAAGGTTATTGGTAATTAGTCTTTTCCCTTGCCTGACACCTGATACCTGATACCTGATATATTATCACACAACTTATCCTTTGTCAATAATTTTTCGTAGCAAAAATACTTGACATCTAAGTAAATCTCTGGTATATTATAGCAGTATAGGGAAATATGTACCCGTGAAACAGATTGCAAGGAGGATTATATATGAAGATAAAGGTTGGTGTTATGGGGACTTCTGAAGGGATATTCGACCCGGAGGTTATCAAAAAGGTTTATAAATTAGGTGAGGAGATAGCTAAACATGGTTGTGCCTTACTTACAGGTGGCTGTCCAGGATTACCTTATGAGGCTACAAAAGGGGCTAAGGCACAAGGTGGGATAACTATTGGTATCTCTCCTGCTTTAACATTAGAAGAACATATTAAAAAATATAATTCCCCGGTAGAAGGGATTGATGTAATGATTTATACAGGTAGTGGATTAATGGGACGAGAGGTAATCGCTGTCCGCTCTTGTGACATTATCATTATTGTTGGCGGACGTTCTGGAACCTTAGGTGAGTTTGCTATTGCCTATGATGAAGGAAGACCCATTGGCGTCTTAGAAGGAAGTGGTGGCATAGCGGATGAGATTAAGAACTTTATTGCCATTATCAAAAAGTCAACCGGTTCACACCTTATTTATAGCCCTGACCCGGTAGAATTAGTCACAAAATTGTTAGAAACAAACAGGTTTAACCACATACCTAAATAACAGGGAGAGAAAATAATTAAGGGGAAAAAGTGGAAAATGGAGAAGGAAGAAAAATAGATAATTCCCCCTTTCTTAATTTTTAATTCATAATTCATAATTTTTAATTATACGAGGAGATTTTATTATGCCGGAAATAACCCCGGAAATAATTAAATCACATGGATTAACGATGGATGAGTATGAGCGGATATGCCAGGGACTGAAGCGTCCGCCGAATCATACCGAGTTGGGCATTTATTCGGTGATGTGGAGTGAGCATTGCAGTTATAAAAGTTCACGACCTATTTTGAAACTCTTTCCTACGCAAGCACCCTGGATTTTACTTGGTCCTGGTGAAAATGCCGGCATAATCGATATTGGTGACAATCTGGCGGTGGTGATGAAGATTGAGAGTCATAACCACCCTTCAGCGGTTGAGCCATACCAGGGTGCAGCTACAGGTGTAGGCGGGATTATCCGCGATATATTTACGATGGGTGCTCGACCTATTGCCCTTTTGGATTCCCTCAGGTTTGGTGAATTGGATAACCCGCAATCCAGATACCTGTTGAATGGGGTTGTCGCCGGCATTGCCGGCTATGGTAATTGCATTGGTATTCCGACGGTTGCCGGTGAGATATACTTTGAGTCTTGCTACAAAGGAAATCCTTTAGTTAATGCTATGTGTGTCGGCCTGATAGACTATGATAAGATTATTAAGGGAATTGCCGCTGGTGTGGGAAATCCTATTATCTATGTGGGGTCGGCTACGGGTAGGGATGGGTTACATGGCGTAACCTTTGCCTCGCGTGAGCTAACCAAGGAATCCTATGAAGATAGACCTGCGGTTCAAGTAGGGGACCCATTTATGGAAAAGTTATTGGTTGAGGCCTGCCTTGAATTGGGAAAAACGGGTTGTATCGTTGGTATGCAGGATATGGGCGGTGCCGGGCTTACCTGTGCTACCTCTGAGATGGCCAGTCGTGGAAATAGCGGTATGGAAATAGATATATCATTAGTTCCAAGACGAGCCCAAGAAATGGTGCCTTATGAGGTGATGCTTTCTGAATCACAGGAAAGGATGCTTATCTGTATTCAAGCAGGCACTGAGGATATAGCCAGAAAGATATTTGAGAAATGGGATTTGCATGCGGTTGTCATTGGTGAAGTAACCCAGGATGGAATGTTGAGGGTAAAAGATAAAGGGGAAATAGTGGCTGAAGTTCCGGCAAAATCATTAACCGACGATGCCCCGGTTTATCAACGTCCTCAACAAAAACCGGCTTACCTTGAAACCGTCCACCATCTGCCTGATTTACCGCCACCTCAAGATTACAATGAAATCCTGCTCAAATTAATTGCCTCTTCATCTATTGGACTAAAAGAAAAGGTGTATGAGCAGTATGACCACATGGTCGGGACAAATACGCAACTTTTACCGGGTAAAGGAGATGCGGCTATTTTGGGGATTAAAGGCACTCAAAAAGCCATTGCGGTTACAACCGATGGAAATGGCAGATATTGTTACCTTGACCCTTATCTTGGAGGGATGATTGCCGTAGCTGAGGCGGCCAGAAATGTGGTTTGTGTTGGGGCAAGACCACTGGCTATTACCAATTGCTTGAATTTTGGTAATCCGGAAAATCCTGAAGTGATGTGGCAATTCCAAAAGGCTGTAGAAGGGATGAGTAAGGCCTGCATAATATTTCAAACCCCGGTCACAGGAGGTAATGTTAGCTTTTACAATGAACAGATTTTAAACCTGGAAACTGAAGGTCTGGCAATTTATCCAACACCAATAGTAGGAATGTTAGGGATTATCACAGGACAACGGGTTGAAGGGATGGGGTTTAAGGATGAAGGCGATATGATTGTTTTATTAGGTGAGACAAAAGAAGAATTAGGAGGCTCTGAATATCTAAAAGTGATTCATGGTCAGGTAGCCGGTCATCCACCTCAGATTGATTTAGATTGGGAAAAGGCAATCCAGGACACCTGCCTTGAGGCAATTGCCCAGGGAATTATCAAATCAGCTCATGACTGTTCAGAAGGGGGCCTGGCAGTAACCTTAGCTGAATGCTGTATTGTTGGTAAAATAGGGGCTGATATTAACCTTGAGGATTCATTCATTGAACCACATTATCTCCTTTTTTCCGAATCCCAATCCCGAATCATCCTTACCTTAAAAAAGGAAGACCTGGAAAAATTGGAGAAGATTGCCTCTTTTCACGAGGTTACCTTTTCTATCTTAGGCAGGGTAAGAGAGGGCAATTTACAAATTAATAATTGGATAAACCTAAGACCATCTTTATTAGAATCACACTGGAAAAACTGGTGTTAGACCAAAAAAAGTTATATTGAAAGCCCGAACTTGTTTTGGGAAAATTCCTCAACAGGTTGAGGCTTCCCATACCGTCGGCGATGGAAGCCCAAACTTGTTCAGGAGGGATAACCTCACTACAATCTTTAGTTTCGTGAACTTTAGAGGTCTAAAATCCCTTAAAAACACAAGTGATTGGAATTATTGCCATGTTAAGGTTAAGAGTTAAGTTGCCAAAAATATTTTAATCCCAAAGTTCACAAAGATAAACAATATAACCCTTTTCCATCTTTATATTCTTTGTAATACAAACTTGCAAGATGTTGTTTTTTTAACAAAGTTTTTTTCATATGTAGGCGATAACGAAAAATAGCCCATTTTGGATAATTTAAGGACCATT